>JAEZUI010000128.1 GCA_023421115.1 Bacillota bacterium
AGGTATAGATGATCACAAGGCATTGGGGAAGGCAGGTATTGATAAGAAAGAAACCGCAAAAAAGATAGCTGAGTCAATATGCAATCAGATATTGAGAGATGGTTTTTTTCATGCAGATCCACATCCAGGTAATATAAAGATTTTAAGGGATGGAACAATAGTATTCCTGGATCTAGGAATGGTGGGACGGGTAAGTGAAGCTAGAAGAAAAACAATATCTAAGTTTTTTGTAGGGGTATCAAATAAAGATACACGAATGGTAGCAAGAGCAGTTATGGAACTTGATGCAATGCATGAGAAGAAAAACATTAAAAAATTTGAACAAGATGTGGATTTAATGATAGATAAATATCTTACAATGCCTTGGAGTAGGATAAATGTAGGTGAGTTGCTTTACGAGGTTTTTAATATCGCCTTTTTAAACGGAATAAGGTTACCTAGGGAATTTACTTTGTTGGCAAAATCCCTTGCAACTATTCAGAGCTTATTGGAGCAGCTGGCTCCCGAACTTAATACTATAGAAGTAGCAAAACCAATTGCTAAAAAACTGGTGCTTAAGTCCTATTCTCTAAAAAATATCAGTAGTTTGTTGGCCAGAAATGCTTCAGCCTATAAGGATTTATTAAGTGAACTTCCCTTCTATATTCAGAATCTTTTAGAAAAGGCAGAGGACGGAGAATTAACTCTTCAACTAAAGATAAAAGATATTGATAGGATTCAAAAGCGTTTTGACAGAGCTATAAACAGGATATCCTTCAGCGTTATATTACTTGCAGTATGTATTGTTATTACCGGTATTATTATAGGCTCCAGCCAAAACGCAAGTGAAGGCAGTGAAATGTATTTGTTGAATATCACTGCGCTTAGAATAGGTTTAGCTGCAGCATTCTCAATTGTATTAGTGGTTATAATTTCAATGTTTAGATCGGATCGCTAAAACAATAGTTACAGTTTCTAATAAAAAAGAGGGGCTTATTAAAACCCCTCTAAATTATCCTAACCTTAATTCTGTTTCTTCATTGATCGGGTTATTAGTTTTACTATTTCAACAATCGGTATAATTGAAACCGAAAGTAATAAAGAAATAAGCAAGTTGGTCCCGGAAAGTGGAGTAAGCTTGAATACAGTATTTACTCCCGGTATGTAAATTACGCAAAGCGATAACACAAAAGACAATACCATGGCACCAAATAAATACTTGTTTCTAGTTTTCAGTGTAAATATGGATTTATTTATTGACCTCAAATTCAATGACTGAAAAACTTCACAGGTTGACAAGGTCAAAAATGCCATTGTCATTCCGGTAGTGTGTTCAAAATTATCACCAATAAAGTACGCTATCAAGGTCAAGATGGCAATGATAACACCTTGATATATCACATTAACTCCAAGACCTTTTGCAAAAATTCCTTCTTTTGTGCTGCGCGGAGGTCTCATCATAATGTCATCTTCGGCTTCTTCCATTCCTAATGCTATGGCTGGGAATGTATCGGTAACGAGGTTAATCCATAAAACATGTATCGGTGAGAAAAGCTGAAAGTTCATTATTGTTGCTACAAAGAGTGCTACAACTTCACTTAAGTTTGATGACAACAAGAATTGAATAGCTTTTCTGATATTGTCGTATATCCTTCGGCCTTCTTCTACTGCATAAACAATAGAGGCAAAGTTGTCATCGGCCAATACCATATCCGATACGTTTTTTGTAACATCAGTACCTGTAATACCCATACCTATACCTATATCTGCGGACTTAAGAGCTGGGGCATCATTTACTCCGTCGCCAGTCATGGCAGTAATCTTACCTTGTTTTTTCCAAGCAGTCACAATACGAACTTTGTGTTCAGGCTGTACACGAGCATATACCGAGTAATTATTTATCTTCTTTTCAAATTCATGATCAGGTATATTGGATAGTTCGGCACCTGTAATAGCCTGATTTTCGTTGGATATAATACCTAATTCCTTGGCAATAGCAACAGCAGTATCTTTATGGTCTCCTGTAATCATTATAGGACGTATACCAGCATGGCGGCATTTTTCAATAGCTGCTTTTACTTCCGGACGCACAGGGTCAATCATTCCAGTGAGGCCTATAAAAGTTAAGTTGCGTTCAAGGCTTTCCGGAGAGATGTTCTCAGGAATTGAATCTGTGTGCTTTTGTGCCGAAGCCAAAACACGAAGAGCCTTATTTGCCATTTTTTTGTTTTCTGCCATTATTGCCGAGCGATGAGCATCGGTTAATGGAACTTCACCGTCTTTTGTAAGTATATGTGTACAAGCTTTTAACAGTTCATCGGGTGCACCTTTTGTATATTGAAGAAACTTTCCGGTTGATTCTTTGTGTACAGTGGACATCATCTTACGAACGGAATCAAAAGGTGCTTCAGCAACACGGGGCAGCAACTTAACAAGGTCTGTTTTGTTTTTCCCTGAATCATAGGCATACCTTACTAATGCACTTTCGGTTGGTTCACCTATAACTTCATTTCCGTTTCCCGTAAGTGAAGCGTCGCTACAAAGAGCCATAGATATTGCGAGCTGTTCTATGTCACCAATAGTATAAGTTTCAACAATGGTCATTTTGTTTTGAGTCAAAGTACCTGTCTTGTCGGAACATATTACTTGGGTACAACCTAAAGTTTCAACGGCAGTAAGTTTTCTGATGATGGAGTTACGTTTGGACATCTTTGTAACACCTATAGAAAGTACGACAGTAACAACCGCTACTAAACCTTCTGGTATTGCAGCCACCGCAAGACTTATAGCCATAAGGAAGGTTTCAAGCACGTGTCCCCCCTGAAAACCACCATTTCTAAATACACCAAATGCGAATATGAAAACACATATTCCAAGGACAGCTACACTTAACACTTTACTCAAGGAGGATAGCTTTTTTTGAAGCGGTGTTTTTTCTTCCTGGGTGTTGGAGATAATATTTGCTATTTTACCCATTTCAGTTGACATACCCGTACTTACTACAACCCCTTCTCCACGACCGTACACTACATTTGTACCCATGTAAGCCATGTTGACACGGTCACCGAGAGAAATGTCCTTATCCTTGTTAGGAATAACAAGATTAGTCTTTTCAGTCGGTACAGACTCTCCGGTAAGGGAGGCCTCTTCAATTTTGAAACTTGAGGCTTCAATAATTCTCATATCAGCAGGTATAGAGTCACCAGCTTCTAGAAGTACAATATCTCCAGGTACTATTTCGTCAGATTTTACTTGCATTACTTGGCCGTTTCTCCTGACCTTTGAAAATGGAGAAGACATTTTCTGGAGGGCTTCAATAGCCTTTTCAGCTTTGCCTTCCTGTACAACGCCAAGAATTGAATTAACTACAACAACTATCATTATGATAATCGAATCGGCTATTTCGTGGGCAAAACCTGAAATAACAGCAGCTGCAATAAGCACGATAATCATAGGGTCTTTAAGTTGCTCTAAGAACCTTGCAAAAACAGACTTCTTTTTACCTTCATCAAGTTTGTTGTGTCCATACTTTTCAAGTCTTTTCTGTGCTTGAGACGGGTCAATACCGTTTATTGAAGATTCCTGCGATTTTAATACTGATTCAATTTCCTCAAAATAATGTTTCATTTATCAAATCCCTTTCATATTGATTTAGTATATTATAGCAATTCGCATTGCCTTTAACAATAAGATTAGTTATAAGTACCGACTAGTAAATTGTATTTTCATTATCCCGTACTATTATTATTCCGTATATTTCAAATGATATGAAAGATACACAATCTAGAGGATAAAAAGACTGCAATTTTTATCTTAACCTGAACTCTAATCTTTACAAATAATTTAACATGTTATAAGATGATTAAAAACCAATAATTAAAAACATGTGTCCGGTTTTTGCACATATCATTAGTTATGAGGGATTTTCGGACAGATTTAAATAAGTGTTACCATGAGGTGATTGAAAATGTCAAAACCTGAACTTACTAAGCAGCTTATTGCTGAAACGTTAAAAAAGCTTATGATAAATATAAGCCTTGATAAAATAACTGTCCAAGATATTGTAAAAGCATGTGGACTAAATAGGAAAACTTTTTATTACCATTTTAAAGATAAGCAGGATCTTGTTTGCTGGATTTTTGACAGTGAGTTTGCAGCACTTACGGATTTGAATCAAGATAACTCTGTTTTTGATGAGCTTGTGGAGCATTTATACAAAAATAGGGAATTTTATGTGGCGGCTCTTTCTTCCGATGTCCAAAACAATCTTAATGAGCATTTTTTTAAGATAATTTTTGATTCAAACATGATAAGAATAAAAGAGGTCTTAGGCGCCAACGAATTAGAAATGGATGAAATAAATCTTATTGCAAACTTTTTTTCAAACGGGATTGTAGGTAGTATAACACAATGGGCTAAAGACGGCATGATGTCTTTTCCTTACCAATACAGTGCAAAGCTTTATCCTATAACAGAAGAGTGTATACAGTATATAGTTAAAAGATACATAGAATAAATCAAATTTAGGTAATTGGGTTTTAAAAAATGTCAATAATATGCGGGGTAGATTCAATTGAGATTACAGACAAAAATTAACATAATATTCTCTAGTATAGTAGTCATATTGGCATTAGTTTTAAGTTACTTTATCTATACTTCTTCTACTAAGTTAATAACCAATTCATTAGGGGAAAAAGTTAGAGATATGGCAAGGGTTGTAGCAGCAAATATTAATTTAGGAGAACTGCAAAAGGTGGCAGATCGTACCATAGCTATGAAGAATCAAAAGGATGAAGTTAATGAAATTCTTAGCATGGATGAGTATAGAAAATTGAGGGAGACTTTGTGGGAGTTTAAAAGGGTATATGGGCTTAAATTTATATACATAATGGCTAAATCAAAACACGGTGAAACAATATATATTGTAGATGGTTTTTCCTTGAATTACACTGGAAGTGATGTTTCGAAACCCGGTGATGTAGAGGCTAATACATATGAGTTGCTTGAATCGACTTTTAATGAAAAAGAGACTTTTATTGGTGAGCTTTCCTATGATGAAAAATGGGGGGCAAACGTCGCTTCCTATGTACCTCTTTTGAATGCAAAGGGAGATTTAATAGGAGTATTAGGTATTGATATGGAAGCTCAGAATATCTATGATCTTATGGCAAAGAATAGAGCAGAGATTATTGTTTTTACAATTATTGCAATAATTATTACTCTTATTGTTTCATGGATATCAAGTAAAATAATAACCTTACGGTTAAAAAGGCTAACTAATAAAGTAAAGAGAATACGGGAAGGGGACTTTTCCGTAAAATTTGATGTTGAATCGCAAAATGAGTTTGGTGAACTAGAGACAGCATTTGACGAACTGATAAGTATATTCAATGATAGTAATATAAACTTGTACAAGAGCCTTATAGATATTTCTAAAGCACATAAAATAGAAGAACTTGAACAGAAGATTGTTGACAATATTAAAAATATTGTGCCTGTGGAAAATGTTAAAATACTTGAGTTTGATGGCAAAAGTCTTATAACAAAGGTTGATGTGCCACAGTTTCCTTTTAAGGAAGCAACCGAAACATTATCAACAAATATAGTGAATTTTAAAATTGGAGACATGTTACATATCGGAGAAGTGTACCTGTCTCTTATTGGAAATATGGACGACAAGTATAGATTGCTGTTGATTGATCCTAGGAATTTTAATTTGAGTCAGAAAGACAGGTTGTCAATCAGGTTGCTATCAAGATATACAGCTATCTTCTATGAGAACTTATCTTTGATAGAAGAATTGTCCGACAAGTTAATGAATATGCAAAATGAAGGTAGTGCACCTACTTGGATAAGCAAAATATTTATACAGATTTCAGAGAAAGAAAGAAAAAGATTGGCATCGGATCTTCATGATGAGGTTCTTCAGGACATTATAAAAATGAAGAAGGAAGTTAGTAATTTACTGAACAATGCCTTTATTTTCAAAGACGATATATTGAAGCAGATTAGAAGATATGAATTGGAGCTTGAGAATGTTATAATGCTCATACGTGAAACTTGTAATGAACTGCTGCCGACTTTCCTTTTGGAAAAGGGCGTAATCAGAGCTATTGAAGAGCTTGTAGAAAGGGTTCAACTCAAATGCGATATTAATATTAATTTTGAAGCGTTTAAGGTTTCTACCAAGCTTGAGTATGAAGAAATATTGACCGTTTATAGGATTGTTCAGGAACTTATAAATAATGCCGTAAGTCATTCTAAAGCTACTGAAGTAGATATAATGCTGCGAGAAGATAGAAATGTGTTTGTAATTTATTACCATGATAACGGTATTGGTATGAATTTGAATGAGAAAATTGACACAAGCAAGCATTTAGGGTTCCATGGGATTAAAGAAAGAATACGAATTCTAAATGGGCATTTTTCATGCTGTTCGGAACCCGGTGAAGGTCTTGAATTATCATGTCAATTTCCTATAAAAGTAGCTGTTACTTTTTAAGCACTTTTTATGAAGTTTGCATGAAGTTCTTATTGTGCACCTTTTATAAGATTTAGCCTGACACCTTTACGGATGGCATAGAGTCGTGAAGTCACCTTAAGTTTTTTGTATATATGACTTAAGTGATATTCAACATTTCGCTTTACCATTTGAAGATTATCGGCGATTTCCATATTTGTCCTGCCCATAGCTGCCTGTTGAAGAATATTGAGCTCTAGTTCAGTTAAGGGTTCCTCTAGAGAATTGTCATCTTCTTGGACAAAAGGCTTATTCAAATTGAGGTTGCGGATTAGCTGTAAAGGAAGCAGCATCATTTTATCCTGGGCCATCTTTATCCCTGTTATCAATTGATAATCGCTGCAGGCCTTATCTATTATTCCACTCACTCCTGATTTAATAAGAAGGTCAAAGTTTTCAGAGATATCTTCCCCGGATAAAATAACAATAGTAGCATCGGGGTGTATTTCAAGAGTTTTTTTAGTTAATTCCAGCCCGTTCATATCAGGCATTTTAAGGTCATAAATCATAACATCAAAGCATTTTGTCTTTAAGATTTCTAGGGCTTCGAACCCTGAATGGCAAGCAGTTACGTCCATGTTGTGACTTTCTAAAAGCATTTTTGTACCACATAAAATGGCTTTATGGTCATCTACTATTAATACACTGGTCATTTTGTATTTCTCGCTCCTTATATATCATTTACTTATCATTTACTTTGATTGGAACTTTCAAAAATGATATAATAATATTAACTCTACAATCCTTATCTAATCAATATAAAATATAAAGGCAATTGCTAAGTTTATTAATTGCATTATTCCAAAAAAAACTCTGCAATCGCCATATCAAAAAATCTGATTTGGGACTTTATACCTTAAATATTGTATGGTTGTTTTTTGAAATGGCCTTATTACTTAATTGTAACACATATTTTATTAGTAAGCACCGAAAAATAAACGTAATATACACCGAAATGATACCGAAATGGCACCGAAATGGCACCGAAATAATAATAGTGTTGTTTTTTTTCGGTGTACTGCGTGATTATTACGGTGACTTAGGAGGGAAAGTGTGATATATTGTTAGTCGAGAAGAGAAGTTGGGAAAAATTAGGGATTATAAGGGGTTAATTACTAAAGGGATGTGAGATTTATGAAGAAAGATAAAAAGATAATAGCGTTACTCTCATCATTAGTTATGGCATTTTCACTACAGATAGGAGTGTTTGCACAAGAACAGCTGACATCAGTGGACGCTAAAGAGCCTAGTTCATGGGCAGTAGAAGGTGTAGAATGGTCCGGTATATATGGCCTTGCCCCAAAAGATATGTTTCAAAACTATAATTCAAAGGTGACAAAAGATGAATTATACAGCGTT
Organism: Bacillota bacterium; assembly: GCA_023421115.1. Lineage (GTDB taxonomy): Bacteria > Bacillota > Clostridia > Acetivibrionales > Acetivibrionaceae > Acetivibrio. The sequence goes on from JAEZUI010000128.1 coordinate 7,859, forward strand.
TGTGTAAGCGTTTATGAGGCAATAGCAGACAAGACCATTATACCCTCGGATAAAAGCTTGTTTAGTGATGCTGATAGTGAAGCCATACGTAAGGCACATTCAGTTGGTTTGCTTAAGGAAGAGGGAAAGTTTGAGCCTCAAAAAGAAATAACAAGATTGGATATGGTTACATGTACATATGAAACAATAAAAGCTGTTCAGCCGGGTTTTGATTTTAGCACGAATATTGAGCTTGCCTTCAAGGATATAGCATTAATTCAGGATAGTTCTCTTGAGGCTGTGGAGTATGTTGTTTCAAAAGGAATACTTAAAGGAAGAACTGAAAATACTTTAGATCTTGAAAGTGCATGCAGCAGACAAGAACTGATGGTGTTTGTCAAAAATGCTTATGAATTTGTGAGGTATGAAGCAGGTAAAGACTCTAAAGGTGCATTTTGGAAAGTAAGTGACGAGGACAGCTGCGTGTATTTGTTGGGTTCTATACATATAGCCAATTCTTCTATGTATCCTTTAGCTAAAGCGATTTTGAACGCCTATGGAGAAGCGGACTATCTTGCAGTTGAGGCAAATGTAGCAAATGAGCAGGAAGTAGCTCTATATATGATGGAAAAGGCATTTTATAAAGATGATAGTACTCTTTATAAAAATGTACCGAAGGAAGTATACGATCGTTTTGTAGAGGCTATTGAACCTTATGGTATAAAGCCTGAAATGTATAACAAGTTTAAACCATGGTATGCAGCACTCCTCGTACAAAACTTACTGTATGCTGAAAGTTCTCTCAGCGGAGAAATTGGAATAGATATGGTTTTACTTCAAAAGGCTATTGGTGAAAAAGAGATATTGGAAATAGAAGGCGCAAAATTCCAAGTGGATTTGTTTGATTCTTTTTCAACAGAACTTCAGGTTGAATTCTTAGCATCCTCACTTTCTCCGGACAGTGAAACTCAAAAAGAATCGGTGGATATGCTAAATGAAATGATTAATTGCTGGAAATCTGGTGATACAGCAGAATTGGAAAAATTGCTTGCCTCTCAAGAGAGTGAATCTGACACCGATAAGGAATTCAATGAAAAGTTGTTTACCTCAAGAAACAATAATATGGCTGAGAAGGTAAAAAGTTATCTTGCTGACCCTGAGAAAAAAACATACTTGGTAGTGGTTGGAGCAGGACACATGGTTGGTGAGACAGGAATTGTTGCACAATTGGATGGGCAGTACGAAATAGTGCAAATAAAATAACAAATACAAGCTTAAAGGATTATCGGCTTTATGTGTGCCAATAAATATTTACAATACCAGTTGTGATAATATATTTAAATGTGAAAGCAGTAGTATTTTGAAGTTTGATACTTCCCAAATAACATGTAAGGCACGGTAATTTTTTATAAAATCTCCTTCCAAACTTCAGGTGGCATAAAGTCACCACCTGAAGTTAAAATTTTTTTAAGCCTTAGAATTTAATAGAAGAGAAATAATAAAAGCTCTATACCCTAGAGCTTTTATATATGCAAATAATTTTATATTCCTGATTATAATGGAGGTCTTATGCTGTCAATTACTTCATTTACATCAAACAGATCTTTAAGCGTTTCTACATGGTGTTTGAAAGAGTATCCGTCAATGTTTCTTCTGTCAATTAATGCACAAGTCTCATATTTCTCAAAATAACCTCCGGCACCTACACCACAGAGTATGTTAAAGCCTTGCTCAAGCAGATAATTTAAGCCTGGGTCTTTATATGCAAAAGCACTTCCAAAAGGATATATGTATATATTTGTAGGTCCCACTAGAATTTCAACTTCTTTTTTCCAACGCAAGGTGTCTTTCTTAAACCTCTCGGGGCTTATATTAACAGCGTCAAGATGACCATAACCATGACTTGCAAAGGTCCAGCCTGTTTCTTTAAGACGTTTAACTACCTTTAGGGCATCTGCCATTTCTTTTTCGTAATCAGGTGATTCCAGCTCATGGGTTCTGTATCCTAAGATTCCCTCATATCCTGTTGATGCAATAATTCCTTTTGCACCATTAAAAGAAAAATCCTTATGCTGTTCTACAAACTTGTCCAAAATAGGGACAATTTCATTGTCGCGAGATATAATTTCTTTTCCGTCTGGTGCTACAGAATATGTGGCGACATCGCCGTTTTCATCTAGCACCAGTTTAAAAACATTTCCATTATCAATCATATACTCATAGTAGTTAAGGTCATCAATGGAAATAATAAGAGGCTTTTTGCCAACGGGAAGCTTAAGTTCCTTTATTGCAAGTACAGTTTTACCGTTGTCATTTTTAGTCTCATAGATATCGTCATAATCTACCAGAATATAGTTTTTTTCGTACAAAGAATCTAAGATTTTGTCAAACTCTTCTACAGTTATCATCCAATCATTATAGCCTTTGCTCATAGCGTCATTATCAAAAGCTCTTTGTGCGTATGCAATCAAAGGATGGAAGAATATATGCTGAACAAACCCTGTATATGGGACTAGTTCAACAGCAGGAGTTGGTGAAGCTGTTGGAATAATTGTGACAGCAGGACTTGGAGCAATTCCCTGCTCATAGATTTCATTGATAACTGCTTTTGCACTTTTGTCCGCAGTACTGTCATAACTACAGCTTGGACAACAGGCAATTGAAACTAAAAGAAAAGAGACCAGTAACTTTTTCTTCATTTGTAAGTACCCCCTAAGTTAAAAACATATATTTATATTATTCTACCTAATTATACAACAAAATTCGATTATAGGAAGATGAAATCTGTATTTATATAAGGTTATTTAAAAAAAGTAAAATAGGGAACAAAATACTTTGTTACTACGTCATATTATTATATAATTGTTCTAGCCATAATAAATGGGATTAATAGGAAGTCGTTGATTGCTTGTAATAATTAATAAAATAAAACAATTAATAGGGAGGAATCAGATTCTGAAAATATAATAGGATTGTTCAATATTAAAAAGAATGGTGAATTAGTGATTAAAGACATTAAGGGAAAACTGTACGGATTATCACTTCGAGAGGGAGATTACTTCAAATTTTACTCGGAAGATGAGAAGTTTCATATGAGTGTATATATTACTAAAAGATTGGATTTTTAGCGATTAAGCAATTTCAAAAGGACAGTTACGGATTAATCCGAACTGTCCTTTTAGTATATGGTAAATCCACTCACTCTGTGCCTTTTGAACGAAGCGAAAGGGTAAAAGCGAAGGGCTTGACGCCCTGAAGCTTTTATTCTTTAAAAGCTTTTAGTACTAAGGTTGCGTTGTGACCACCGAAACCGAAAGAATTTGACATTGCATAGGTTGTATTGGCTTTTCTACCGACGTTTGGTACATAGTCAAGATCACATTCGGGGTCAGGTGTATTATAATTAATTGTAGGAGGTAAAAAACCTTCCTTTAAGGATAGAGCTGTGACAATGGCTTCAATAGCACCGGCACCGCCTAAAAGATGTCCAGTCATTGACTTTGAAGAACTAACGGCAAGCTTGTATGCGTGTTCACCAAAGATTGTTTTAATAGCTGTAGTTTCGTTTTTATCATTTAGCTCGGTTGAAGTTCCATGAGCGTTTATGTATCCGATATCTGATGGCTTTATACCTGCATTATCTAAAGCAAGTTTCATACATCTTGCACCGCCTTCGCCACCTTCAGCGGGTGCTGTAATGTGAAAGGCATCGTCTGTGCAGCCGTAACCTACTACTTCTGCAATTATGTCAGCACCTCTGTTAATAGCATGATGATAGTCTTCAAGTATAAGAATTCCGGCACCTTCACCCATGATAAAACCATCTCTGTTAAGATCAAAAGGTTTGCAACATGACAAAGGATCTTCGTTTGTAGACAATGCTTTATTTGCGCAAAAACCTGCATAAGTCAGTCGTGTAATAGGAGCTTCGGTGCCCCCGGCTATAATAACATCGGCATCACCACGCTGGAGGATCTTAAAAGCATCTCCAACAGAATTGGTTGATGAAGCACATGCAGTTACAACACATTCACAAAAACCTTTAGCACCGCATTTGATTGCTACATTTCCCGATGCCATATTAGGTATCATCATTGGAACAAAAAACGGACTTACTCTTCCCGGTCCTTTTTCAATAAGAATACTATGCTGGTTTTCCAACGTTTCGATTCCCCCTATTCCGGAACCGATTATTACTCCCGTACGCTCTTTATTAATTTTATCAAGGTCTAGTTTTGCATTTTCAACTGCCAATTGTGCTGCTACTACGGCATATTGAGAGAATCTGTCCATTCTTTTAACTTCCTTCTTATCAATAAAGTCGATTGGATTAAAGTCTTTGATTTCTGCGCCTACTTTAGTAGGCATATCGGATACATCTATTCTTTCAATTTTACTAATACCACACTTGCCGCTTTTTATGGATCCCCAGAATGCGTTTACACCTATTCCGAGAGATGAAACAACCCCCATACCTGTGACAACTACTCGTTTTTGCATTTTTTAACCTCCCTGTGTTTTATGCTGAAATAAAATTCATATAATATAGAAATGGTTCAAAGGTCTTTTCAAACGTTTACTTTAATAAAAATAACATATATAATAGTTTAAAAATGAACAGGAATTGCTTTTTATATTAAAAAAGGTGTAAAAAACTATGATAAATGCAAAAGAAATTATTTCTCAGTGTGTAGACTATATTGAAAGCAATATTTATAACAAGATCACTTTAGATGACATTTCCAATCATACAGGGATATCAAAGTACCATTTGCATAGAATATTCAAATCTCTTACAGGTGAAGCACTCATGGAGTATGTACAGTCACGCAAACTTACTCTAAGTATTAGGGAGCTTGTTGCCACTAATATGAGAGTGATTGATATTGCTTACAACTATGGGTTCGAGTATGAGCAATCCTACATTAGGGCATTCAGAAAGAAGTTTGGATATACTCCGCTTAAAGTTAGGTATGATCAAATTTCTCTGGTAATTAAGGAAAAGATAAATGTTAATGACATTTTGTCCTTGAATAGTTCTGTAGCCTACAAACCTTTCTTTGTTTTTAAAAACAAGTTTAATCTTGTAGGTATACGCCATAAAATTTTAAGTAAATCGGGAGACAACATAGCAAATACTTATGGGAGGGATTTTTTTTATAGACATAAAAATACCATACCGAATGCCGTGAATCCGAATATTTATTTTGGCTATACCGATTGGAGCCACGAAGGTTATATCTACTATACTCCGTCAATTCAAGTAGCAGATTTGGCTTCTATTCCCGATGGGATGACAGGTATTTCCATACCTGCGCATAAATATGTTGTTTTCAGGTTTGTAGGTTTCTTCCGCCCGGATGATATAAAGGGAAGGCAGATAGGAAGGTTGTTGGTTAACCTCCATAAAAAGTGGATTTATAACTCCAATTTCAAATTCGCAGATACCTTCAGATTTGAGTACATAGATATTTCCCAGGCAAAGGATAATTATTGCGAGCTTGATATATATCAGCCGATAATAGATGTTGTGGATATGGAGAAATATGACTAGTGGTATTAAGTCCTATGAAAAGAAAATTCAAGAAATCCGGAGAAAAAAGAAAAAATCTTAAAATAATCCAATATATATAATTAAAAGAAAGAATATAAGTAGTTGATTAAAACTATGGATAGTTTTATCATTAAATTATGGTCAAAGATGGTCAAAGTCAATAATGGTGTAGGTGTAATTATTGTCCACAATACCATTAATTATGATTATTGCTTGTTTAAGGTACTATAATTAAGTATAAGATACTAAAATGATTTTAAAATAATAAAAGTTAATTAAGGTCATGGTTAAGCTTAAAATATCAATTTTTGATTTGAAAATAGATACAAAAAGTTTTCTATGAAAAGCTATAACCTAAGAAAGGTGTGATGCAAAAATGAAGTATAAAGACTATTACAATGTTTTAGGTCTTGATAAGAATGCTACCTCCGATGAAATTAAAAAGGCATATAGAAAATTGGCTAAAAAGTATCACCCTGATGCTAATCCTAATAACAAAAATGCGGAAGAGAAGTTCAAAGAAGTCAGTGAAGCTTATGAAGTATTAGGTGATGCCGAAAAGAGAAAAAAATATGATACCTTCGGCAGTGAGGTCAATTTCCAGGATGGGTATGATTTCGATCCGTCAAGCTACGGATTTGGTAACAATGTGCGATATGAATACAGGACTAATGTTGGCGGGGATTATAGTGATTTCTTCAATAGCTTTTTTGGTGAAGGCGGATTTGATTTAGGGAGTATATTTGGCGGTGCAGGAACTAAGCACAGGAGACAAAACTATTCTGCAAAAGGAAGCGATGTGGAAGCAATAATTGAGATTTTGCCAGAAGAAGGGTTTGCTGGTATTGAAAAAAGTGTAAGTCTAAGAGGACGTAGCGGGGAAAAGAGCTTATCCTTCAAAATACCGAAAGGTGTAAAAGACGGTGAAAAAATCAGGCTTAAAGGACAGGGTGAACCGGGGACAAACGGAGGTTCAAACGGGGATTTGTATCTGACTGTAAAGTTTAAGAAGGGCAGCAAATTTGAGATTGAAGGTAAAGATTTGCTGACAACATTGGATATTATGCCGTGGGACGCTGCATTAGGGGGCGAAAAACCTATTGATACACTAGATGGTAGAATACTGATTAAGATTCCGCCGGGAATTCAGACTGATAGTAAAATACGTGTTGCAGGCAAAGGCTATACAGATAGAAGCGGTACAAGAGGCGATCTTTATATAAAGATACGTATAATAAACCCAAAGGTTATGAGCTCAGAGGTTAAAGAACTCTATTCAAAATTGAGAGATATTACAAAAGCAACCACACCTTAAATATGATGGCTCAAAAGGCTTAAAGAACTTTTGAATAGGGAAGATATGAAGTAAGTGACACAAATCGAAGGTGCTATGTGCCCTAAAGTTTTTTTGTAACACTGTAGAGGAGGGATATCGAATGAATATTGATAAATTTACTGAAAAAGCGCAGGAGGTTATTTCCTCATCTCAGGAAATTGCCATAAGGTTAGGACATCAACAGGTTGACGGTGAGCATTTACATTTAGCAATGGTGAATCAAGAGGATGGCTTAATACCTAAGCTTATAAGCTATATGGGAATTAATGTGCAAATGTATATTAGCGATGTAGCACAAGAACTTGAGAAATTACCGAAAGTATATGGAAGAGGCGCTACAAGTATGTATGCCACGAGAAGGTTTAACGAAATTCTCCTTCGAGCTGAGGATGAGGCTAAAAAGTTTAAGGATGACTATACCGGCGTTGAACATATATTTATTGGTTTGCTAAAAGAAAAGGATACACCTTCGCAGAGCATATTCAAACGTCATGGCATCAATCTTGAAAAATTTATGGGAGCTTTGAGCAAAGTTAGAAGCAATCAGAGGATCACTTCTAAAAACCCGGAGGGAACTTACGATGCTCTTAAAAGGTTTGGCAGAGATTTAGTAGAGCTAGCAAGGCAGGGGAAAGTTGATCCGGTAATTGGTAGGGATTCAGAAATACGAAGAGCAATACGTATACTATCAAGAAGAACAAAGAACAATCCTGTTTTAATTGGCGAACCTGGAGTGGGTAAGACTGCTGTTGTAGAAGGGCTTGCTCAAAGGATACTTAAAGGTGATGTTCCTGAAGGGCTCAAGGATAAAACCATATTTGCCCTGGATTTAGGTTCTTTGATAGCGGGAGCAAAGTACAGAGGTGAGTTTGAAGAGCGCCTAAAAGCTGTATTAAATGATGTGAACAAATCAAACGGCAGAATTATACTGTTTATCGATGAGCTACACAATATAGTAGGAGCAGGTAAAGCTGAGGGTGCGATGGATGCAGGTAATATACTAAAGCCAATGCTTGCTAGGGGTGAACTTCATTGTATCGGGGCCACAACCTTAGATGAATACCGTAAATATATAGAAAAGGATGCGGCACTAGAGAGAAGATTTCAGCCTATTTTAGTCGATCAGCCTACAGTAGAGGACACTATCTCAATTTTAAGGGGATTAAAGGAGAGATTTGAAATACACCACGCTGTTAGGATAACGGATAATGCTATAATTGCGTGTGCAGTATTATCAAACAGGTATATAAGTGACAGATTTCTTCCCGACAAGGCTATAGACCTTATGGATGAGGCAGCAGCTATGATAAGGACTGAAATTGACAGTATGCCTGCAGAGCTTGATGAAATAAGCAGGAGGGTAATGCAACTTGAAATAGAGCGACAAGCCCTTAAAAAAGAAGATGATCTTTCTTCTAAAGAAAGGCTAGCAGCTCTTGAAAAGGATATATCAACCTTGAAGAACAAGGCGGATACAATGAAGGCTCAGTGGGAACTTGAAAAACAGAATATAAAAAGGGAAAAGGATATTAAGCAGAATATAGAGGACATAAAGAGACAGATTGAAGAGGCCGAGAGAAAGTATGATCTCGATAAGCTGGCGATATTAAAGCATGGTAAACTACCGGAACTTGAAAAGCAGCTTGAGGAGGAAAAGGAGAGAATAAAATCCGGTGAAGAAAATACTTTGCTTAAGGAAGAAGTAACAGAAGAGGAAATTGCCGAGATTGTTTCAAGGTGGACGGGTATCCCTGTTACAAGGCTTGTGGAAAATGAAAAAGATAAGATTATAAATCTTGAAGAGATACTTCACAAGCGAGTTATCGGTCAGGATGAAGCAGTAAGTGCAGTAAGTGATTCGGTTATACGTGCAAGGTCTGGGCTTAAAGATTTGAGAAGGCCTATAGGCTCGTTTATATTTTTAGGTCCTACAGGAGTAGGCAAAACTGAACTTGCTAAAGCTCTTGCACAAGCTTTATTTGATACTGAGGAAAATGTTGTGCGTATAGATATGTCTGAATATATGGAAAAACATTCTGTTGCAAGGCTTATTGGTGCGCCTCCGGGATATGTGGGCTATGAAGAAGGCGGACAGCTCACTGAAGCTGTCAGAAGAAAGCCCTACTGTGTAATTCTCTTTGATGAAATTGAAAAGGCACATCCTGACGTTTTTAATGTGCTATTGCAGCTTCTTGACGATGGCCGTCTAACTGACAGCCAGGGAAGGACTGTTAATTTTAAGAATACTGTTATAATTATGACTTCAAATATAGGAAGTCAGCATCTTTTAAGTAATATTTCCCGGGACGGTGAAATTACCGAGGGGGCAAGAAATGAAGTTATGAACGAACTTAACCGAAGCTTTAAGCCCGAGTTTTTGAACCGTATTGATGAAATTGTACTTTTCAAGCCCTTAAGGAAAGAAGAAATTATTAAAATTATTGATCTTTCATTAAATGACATCCAAAGAAGGCTAGATGACAGGAAAATAAAACTAAATGTAACAGACAAGGCTAAAGAGTATATGGCAGAGGCTGCCTATACACCAATATACGGTGCAAGAC
>JAEZUI010000222.1 GCA_023421115.1 Bacillota bacterium
TTGATATAGATATACTTATGATAGATAATTTGAGAATTGATCTTGAAGAGCTGGTAATACCGCATCCGAGAATGTTTGAAAGAGCGTTTGTGCTGGTGCCGTTAATGGAATTGACTGAAGAAGACGATTTTGTGGGCGATATTAGTCAATATTTAGATAATTGTAAGGATAAAAATGGAGTTGTACTATACAAGAAGTTCGAAGAAGCAGTCCGAGAGCGATTGCTAGATTTTTCTTTGGAAAATATCTAAATTCTATTGTCAGTTTGACAGTTTAATGGTTTAATTTATTATTGTGGAGGTGTATTTATGGTTGAAGTTTACTATTATGTACCCCAGGATAAAGTTGAAAATTCTATAGAATGCGGTTTAAAGCTGTCTCAGTGGTATGAAAAAGAGGTTTTGATAGAGTTTGAAAATAAAAGGTGTTTCTGTGCTCTTTTAAATCCTAAAGATGACATGGATAAATATAAATCGATGGATTACAAATGTCTTAAGCTAGAGTTGTATCCGGAGTATTGTTTTGTAGCTGATAAGTCTTTATATGAAATAGGTCTGTATAATGATGATGTTATGAAGCTATATATTGATTCTGTTATACCTATAGAAGATTATACTTTTGGACTTTACAGACTTCCGGAGTGCCTAATAACAAGTACAGTTATTCCGGAACAAATCAGTTTGCTCGATAAGAGGCTGGATTCTCCGATTTTGTTTAATAGTTCAGAAGAACTGTACATTAACAATGTAATTGAGGATTTCAAGCAAGAGTATAATGATTTGAATGACAGACTTCTATTTGGTTTTTTAAAGGGACGTGCTACAAAAGGTGAACTGGAAATGGTGGAAAAAGATGGAAACAGCTTTGTGGCTTTTATAGACAAAAAGACCGATAAGGCTTTTACAGTTAGAAAAAGTATAGGGTGAGGTCTGAAAATACAAGTTAAAGCTTTGGAAGGATTATTGTGAAGAGAGAAATTCTATTGAAACTAAAAAACAGCCCTTTAGAGTACATTTCAGGAGAACATCTCAGTACTGTTTTGGGGGTATCGCGAACAGCCATATGGAAAGTTATAAATGAGCTGAAAGAAGAAGGCTATGTTATTGAATCCTCATCGAAAAAGGGATATAGACTAAGTTTGACTTCTGATGTACTTAATTCTTTTGAGATAAGTGAAGAGCTTAAGACAAAGGCATTAGGAAGAAATGTAGTATATCTTGATAGGATTGATTCAACCAATAATTATGCAAAGAAAATTGCACTCGAAGGTTGTGAAGAAGGCACATTGGTTGTAGCAGATTATCAGACTTGTGGACGGGGAAGGTTAGGCAGAGATTGGAATTCTCCGGACAAAAAGGGCGTTTGGATGTCTTTGGTATTGCGCCCCGATATTCCCTTTGAGGAGGTTCAGATAATTACTTTGGCAGCGTCTGTAGCTGTTGTGCAGGCGCTTTATGATATTGCTCAAATTGAAGCAGGAATAAAATGGCCAAATGATATAATAATAAATGGTAAGAAGGTTTGCGGCATATTGGTTGAAATGAATATGGAAATAGACAGGATTAACTTTTTGGTTTTAGGTATTGGTTTAAACGTAAATCAACAGAAGAATGATTTTTCTCAGGAGCTTTTAGATAAGGCTGTTTCTTTGAAAATGCATGTGGAAGAAACTTTGAATACTCAAAAAATATTAAAAAGAAATGAATTAATTGCAGCTATCCTATTAAAGTTTGAAGAAATATATGATAAAGTAAAAAGTGGAGCTTTTGAAGATATCATTTCCGAATGGAAAAGATATTCAGTTACTTTAGGTAAAGAAGTGAACATTACCTATAAAGACGAGCAATACAGAGGTGTTGCAGAGGATATAACAAAAGATGGCAAATTGATAGTGAAATGTGAGGATGGCAATGTAAAAGAGGTTTTTTCCGGTGAGATTTCGGTAAGGGGCCTTTTAGGTTATAGTTAGGAACGATTAAAATATAAGTTCCTACTCTGGGATAAAGAAAAAACTTGGGTTAGAACAACTTTATTGTTTTTGGCATTATAACAGTGTACTTAAAAATACACTGTGTATTGTGATTAACGAAAGAGAGAAGATCAAATGATTATAGATTTCCATGTGCACTGTTTTTCCGATGAACTTGCTTTCAAAGCGGTACCTCAGCTGGCGAAATGTGCAAATATACCTGCAAGACTTGATGGTACTATAAGCAGCATAAAAGAGTCTATGAAAAAGGCCAATGTGGATAAATCGGTGGTTCTTTCCATAGCAACAAAACCTTCACAGACAGAAAAAATAAATACATGGACAGCTTTAATACAGGATGATGGTATTATAGCTTTCGGAAGTGTTCACCCCGAAAATGAAAATTGGAAGGATGAACTTTTGAAGCTGAGGCAAAATGGAGTAAAAGGTATTAAGTTCCATCCTGATTACCAGAAATTTTTTGTTGATGATAAAAAAATATACCCGATATATGAATTGGCGGTTGAACTTGGTTTGGTAATATTGTTTCATGCAGGAGTGGATATAGGTCTTCCTAAGCCCTACCATGCAACTCCCGAAAGATTGCGAAAAGTTATTGAGACCTTTCCCGAAGGAAAGTTTGTAGCAGCACATATGGGAGGTTTCTCATATTGGGATGAGGTGGAAAGACATCTTGTAGGTACTAAAGTTTATCTTGACACATCCTATAGCTTGAGGTTTATGGATGTAGAGCAAGTAAGGAGAATTATAAATAATCACGGTTATAAAAAGATACTTTTTGCTACCGATTCTCCTTGGGGGGACCAAAGTGAAGAAGTTTCAAAGGTCAGAGAGTTTTCATTTGGTTCAGAAGTTGAAAGTGCTATTTTAGGTTTAAATGCAAAAGAGTTGTTGGAAATATGATTTCAGGTGATTTGGAAAACTATTTGTAAATATTTCTACATAAGCTTAAATGCAAGCAAATTAAGTTAATGTAAACAAAAGGATTTGAAAAATGTAATAAAAGAATTCAGGGATAAATTGAATATTACTTCCGTTTCACATTTTTTCTTTTAATAATTTTGCAGGATGAAAATTTTGGACTCCAGTGGGAATTACCTGTGATTTGTTACAGCAAGCGTGAGTATTAAGTGAATTAGAAGGTCGTAGTATTAATTATCCATTATCATAGATAATACTTTGGGAAATATTCCAGAAGGGGGTATCAACAGTGGTTAACAACAGTAATGTTAACACTATTAGCAACAACAATAGCAACGCCAACAACAGTAACAACACTAATAGCTCTACTGCAGGTAACAATAATGGTGGTAATTCGGGCAGCAATAATAATTATAACAATAACAGAAGAAGGGATTATCCGAAAAGGAGACCGAACGATCAAGAACAGTCTTCTAATAGAGACAATAATCGGGGAAAATATCCGAATAAGTCTAATGGATACAATAATTCAAGCAATTCGTCAAGGGAGAATAACTATCAAAAGGACAACAGTAACCAAAGAAATTCTTATAGCAACAAGGATAACGTACCAAGGAACAACTATAACAATAACTATTCATCAAGGGGAAATGGAAGAATAAAAGCGGAAGAGACCATTGAGGACATTAAAACTGATATTGCAAGAATTGAAAAGGAAATAGACCTAGAACTTAAAGAAATCAGAAGTATGAGACTTGGAGTATAGATAATGTATTGCAAAGTACTAGACGGGGGAAAGACACGTTATGATCGTGGTTATGGATGTTGGAAATACAAATATAGTATTTGGAGTGTATGAAGGCAAGAAGCTTTTGAATCATTGGAGGATGACTACTGACAAGGACAAAACATCCGATGAATTTGGTATGTTTTTAATAAATATTTTTAGTTATGAAAAAATTGATGTCGGTAATATTGAAGCTGTAGTAATAGCTTCGGTTGTTCCTCCTATTATGTATTCTTTAGAACATGCCATAAAGAAATATTTTAAATTGGACCCTATTGTAGTAGGACCGGGTATAAAAACCGGTATCAATATTAAGTATGAGAATCCGAGGGAAGTGGGTGCAGACCGGATAGTAAACGCTGTTGCTGCCCTTGAGATATATAAAGGGCCTTTTATAATAGTGGACTTTGGTACGGCTACAACTTTTTGTGCAGTGACATCAAACGGGGAATATTTAGGAGGAGTAATATGTCCCGGTATTAAGATTTCAGCTGAGGCACTGTTTCAAAAAGCGGCAAAACTTCCACGTATTGACCTTGTAAAACCTGATACGGTAATTGGACGCAACACTGTTTCAAGCATGCAATCGGGAATAGTGTATGGATACGTAGGCAAGGTGGATTATATTGTAAAAAGAATGAAAAGAGAAATGAAGGAAGACAACATAAAGGTAATTGCTACCGGTGGACTTGCGAGGTTGATTGCGAGTGAATCTGAAACAATAGATGAAATTAATGGATTGCTTGCACTTGACGGACTTAGAATTATTTATGATAGGAACAAGCAATAGCAGAGCTTAGAAGGAGAACTCAAAATAAGGAAGAATTTAATATTGTGAATACTGAATTCTATGGTTCTTGCGGTTATGCTGCGGTATGCTTTATAGGAAAAGTTAAGTTTTAATAAGAACATTGGAATATAATTAAGTAAATAGGGTATGCGCCTCAATTGTATACCCTATTTGTATTTTTGCTTTAAATTAATTTGAGAATGTAAATATAGATAACGTACACTAAAGTTAAATTTATATAGCACTTAAACGTTATCTAATTTAGATGAAAAACTTCCTTTAAAATTTAGTTTTAGAGTTTTTATCTATGATATATAGAAAATTCAATTGTAAACTTTTTCGAGCTGTTTGGAACATTTTTTTCTTTTCTAACGTCAAACAATATAAATAAACAATTAAGGAAGGAGAGTTTATGCATGAATAAATTTACGAAGATTCTGAGCATTTTGACTCTTTTAGTAATATGTATCATACCTATCCGCAATGCAATAGCTTCAAAGGAAACTCCAGTTTTACAGGAAACTGCAACCGCTCAAATTACTCAAAAGAGCTTGGAAGAAAGGCTTGAAAATGCTGTAGTGCTATACATAGGAAGTTCTCAGGCAATGATAAACAATAAAGAAACCCAGGTTGATTCCTCAAATTCAAATGTAAAGCCTTTTGTAAAGGAGTCAAGGACTTTAGTTCCCGTCAGATTTATAACAGAAGGTATGGGGGCACAAGTAGAATGGGATGCACCATCGTCAACTGTTACAGTAGCGTTGGGAAATAAAGAATTGAAACTAGTTGTTGGTAATAAAACCATGCATGTAGGTAAGGAGAAAGTTGATTTAGAGGTAGCTCCGGAAATCACAGAGGGAAGAACGTTTCTGCCCTTAAGAAGTATTGCCGAGGCCTTAGGCAAAAAGGTGTTTTATGACAGAGGGCTGATTGTAATAAGTGACAACGAAGCTATATTTGACACAGCCGGTGAAAAAACAATAATCGATGAAGTTATTTCAAAAGTCAATAATTTACCTGTTGTAGGCTCCTTAGAAGTACTCGAGGAACTGATGAAAAACTCAAAAGCTAATAATTTTGGCTTGTATCGCGGTGTTGATATTATGTTTGAGGCAGCTGTAAAACAAGATGAAAGTATGAAATCAAAAGCAACTACGGATATGGCTGAAAGTAGCAGTGCTAATTCTACAGCTACTACCCAGGGAGATTATTCAACAACAAATGTGCAGGTAGAAGGTGTTGATGAAGCTGATGTGGTAAAGACTGACGGTGAGTATATTTATCAGGTTAACAATGACCGCATTGTTGTAGCAAAAGCATACCCTGCAGATGAGATGCAGATAACCGGTGTACTTGACTTTACGAAGGATAATTTTACACCGCAAGAAATGTATTTGTCTGGGAATTTGCTTGTCGCAATAGGAAGTTACTATGAAGAGATCGACGTGAAGAAAAGATTAGAGCCTCAAGTCGAGGATCGAATGTATATAAAGCCCCACTACAATCAAAAAAATAGTGTAAAAGCTATTGTATGTGATATCAGTGATAAAGCAGACATAAAGCAAATAAGAGAAGTTGAAATTGAAGGAAACTACATATCGTCAAGAATGATAGGTTCCGTTCTCTATATGGTTTCAAACAATTACCCAAATATATATTATGCTTTTGATTCTGACCTGGAAATTCCGACACCCTTTTATAGAGATAGCAAAGTTAGTGAAGATTATATAAAAATTGAATATCCACAGATAAGATATTTTCCTGATTCGGTGGAGTCAAACTATATGATGGTTGCTGCCTTTGATACAAAAAAGGATGAAAAGGCAAATATTCATACCTATCTTGGTTCAGGAGAAAATATATACGTTTCAAATGAAAATCTTTATGTAGCTGTGACTGATTATAAATACGACGCTGTTATATATAATAATAAGATTGTAAGTCCCCAATTGGATAGAAGGGCTATTGCCCCTGTTTATAAGGACAATAGAGAGACAGAAGTGTATAAGTTTTCTCTTGATGGCAGCAAAATGACTTACCTAAACAAGGGTTCGGTCCCAGGACTTATTCTAAACCAGTTTTCAATGGATGAAAACGACGGATACTTCCGGATAGCGACAACAACGGGAGATGTCTGGGGAACTGGTGAAAATGTTTCCGGTAACAATTTATATATACTAGATGATACGATGAATATTTGTGGAAAAATTGAAGACATTGCAAAGGGAGAACAAATCTACTCAGTAAGATTTATGGGAGACCGTGGATATATAGTTACTTTTAAGACTGTTGACCCTCTGTTTGTAATCGACTTGAAAGACCCAAGCAAACCTAAAATATTGGGTGCTCTCAAAATTCCCGGATACAGTGATTACCTGCACCCCTATGATGAAAACCACATTATAGGCTTTGGGAAAGATACGATAGAGACTTCCGGTGGCGGTTTTTATATGGGAATGAAGCTTGCACTGTTTGATGTTTCCGATGTAAGTAATCCAATACAAAAGTTTTCAGAAGTTATCGGAGATAGAGGTACTGATTCTGAACTTCTTAGAAACCACAAGGCACTACTGTTTTCTAAAGAGAAAAATCTTTTGGCATTTCCTGTAACAGTAGCAGAAGTCAAGGACAAGGGTGAGTCGGACTTAAACGAATGGGGAGTACCGGATTATGGTGAATTCGCATTCCAGGGTGCATATGTTTACAATCTTGATCCTGAAAAAGGTTTTACCTTAAAGGGCAAAATTACACATATCTCCGATGAGGAATATATAAAGTCCGGAAACTATTATTATAGCTCAAACAAGTTAGTTGAGAGAATTCTTTACATTAACGATACTCTTTACACTCTGTCAAAGGGTATGTATAAGGCGAACAACATTAATGATTTGAGTGAGAAGGGTACTTTAGAGGTTCCGCAAAAGTAAGTGAGTATGATTTGATGTACAATTGAAAAGAAATGTTTAAAAAGCCCTGTAAAGCTGTTTCAGTTATACAACTTTACAGGGTTTTTATATGCTTTTTATCAAGTCTTTTTTGTTTACAAGATATTCAATCGGTAATGGATTTATATATTGGTTAAAATGACTCTTGCAGGAAGTGCTTCGACATTCTTGATTTTAATGGGTAGAGCAATCATCCGATAGGTGCCTTCAGGAACATCGGAGAGTCTCAGACCTTCTATTATAGTAATATCATTTTCGAATAGTATTTTATGGGTTGGATGGTCTGACTGTGATCTTTCAATACCAAGGGCATCAATACCAACACCTTTGACCTTGAGTTCCTTGAGGTAATTGGCTCCCGAAGCATCAAGATAGACAAACTCGGGAACGAAAATATCTGTAAGGGAATTTCTTGTTTTTAAAAGTACAAATTCACTTTGCCGGATTTCTTTGCCTTGCAAATGAAGGTCGGAAATTTTATCTGTCACACTGGTAAGGTCAATAACAGTACAATTTGTTATAAGATTTGATATATTAAAAGTATCTGAAGTAGAGCCATTTGGAATCATATGCAAAGGCATATCGATATGTGTACCTGTGTGAAGATTCATATGAAGTTCCGATTCAAAGGCACTACCTGTAGAAAAGTCACTTTTTGTTATTATCCGTGGCTTTTTATCTTCCTTATTTTTGTATACTGACATGTTTTCATGTATTGCCATACTAATATCAATAATTTTCATATTTACCTCCCGTTAAATATTCCACCAGTTGTGGCCGTTATTTTTCAGTAGCGTATCCGCTTCCACAGGTCCCCAGCTTCCTGCCGGATAATTTGGGAAAGAAGGGAGTTCTTTTTGCCAAGTATCAGTGATGTTATCGACAAATTTCCAAGAGGCTTCGATTTCCTCCCAACTTGTAAAAAGTGTTTGATCATTGTGTAATACATCTGAAATCAAACGTTCATAGCTTTCGGGTGTATTGTTTGCATAGGTGCAGCTCTGACAGAAATCCATTTTAACATTGGAAATTTCATTTTTTGTACCGGGTGTTTTTGCATTGAAGCTGAAAGATATTCCTTCAGTAGGTTGTATCCTTATTTCCAAAAGATTGGGTTGCATTCCCTTAAACTCTTTGAAGAAAAATAATTCGGGGATGGACTTAAACTCCAATACAATGCTGGTTGTTTTATCTTTCATGCGTTTTCCTGTCCGGAGGTAAAAAGGTGTACCAGCCCAGCGAAAATTGCTAGCTGAAAGCTTCATAGCAACATAAGTTTCAGTATTGGAATGAGGATTAATTCCTGTCTCGTCTCTGTATGCGGGCATATTTTGATTTCTCATTGTGCCTATTCCATACTGTCCTCTTATAACATTTTTTCTAATTGAAGCTTGATCCATTTTTGTAAGGCTTTCAAAAAACTTTACCTTTTCATTTCGTATTGATCTTGCTTCAAGGCTTGCGGGAGGTTCCATAGCAGTATATGCTAGAAGTTGAAGCATATGATTTTGTAGCATATCCTTAAGAGCACCAGAGCTTTCATAATACTGTGCACGACTTTCAACTCCTACAGTTTCGCTAGAAGTAATCTGAATATTGCTTATATGCTTGCTATTCCATATGCTTTCAAACATTGTGTTGCCGAAGCGTACCACAAATAAGTTTTGCAGCATTTCCTTTCCGAGATAATGATCTATTCTGAAGATATTCTCGGGAGGAAAAACTTCCGTTATAACTTTATTTAAATATATGGCAGTTTTCAAGTTGTGACCAAAGGGTTTTTCAATAACCAAACGTTGCCAGGAATCTTGATTTTGAGCCATAGCGTTACTTTTCAGGTTTAAGGTGATTATCTCAAAAAAAGAGGGAGCAACGGAAAGATAATAAAGTCTATTTCCCTTTGTACCGACAGATCCATCGATATTTTCAAGATATTTTTTTAGACCTTGATATTCATCTGAATTATCTATACTCATTTTGTAGTAATGAATCCTTTTTGCAAGGAAATTCCATGCCTCATTATTTATATTGTACCGTGAGAATTTTTCAACAGAGGCTTTGAGTTTGTCACGGTATTCAGTGGGGGTTATTTCTTTTCTTCCTATTCCAACCACAGCAAACTCTTCAGGTAATAGGCCTTCATGAGCTAGATTGTAGAGGGCAGGTATCAGCTTTCTAGATGTAAGATCTCCTGTTCCTCCAAAAATGGTTACGACACAGGGAGATACAATTTTTTTGTCCATTATCAATCACCTCCAAAGCCTGTTCTAATCCTTCACAACAGCATGCCCGCCAAATTCATTTCTGAGAGCGGCTACAACCTTACCGGAAAAAGTGTCTTCACGTTCTGAACGATATCTTGCAAAGAGAGATTCGGTAATTACAGGGGCAGAAACTTTTAATTCCAGTGCTTCTTGTACTGTCCAAAGACCTTCACCAGAAGAATGGACAACACCTTTTATTTCTTTTAGTCCGGAATCTTTTTTAAACATATTTTCTGCAAGTTCCATA
The DNA here is from genome assembly GCA_023421115.1 of Bacillota bacterium. GTDB lineage: Bacteria > Bacillota > Clostridia > Acetivibrionales > Acetivibrionaceae > Acetivibrio. The sequence goes on from JAEZUI010000222.1 coordinate 9,945, forward strand.
AGCCAGCTTCTTATGACCGAACCATTGTTCCATACCGAGGCTATCTTTTGAAGGTCAAACTCAAAACGGCTTTCCTTAAGTATCTCAAAACCTTCTCCAATGGCTTGCATCATTCCATATTCTATTCCGTTGTGAACCATTTTAGTAAAATGGCCTGAACCGTTTATTCCAGTGTGGATATATCCGTTTGGTACGCTTATGTCTTTCAATAGAGGCTCAAGTAGACTAAAGGATTGATCAGAGGACCCAACCATAGCACATATTCCATTACGAGCACCGTCTGTGCCGCCGCTTGTACCTATATCAACAAATTCAATTCCATTGCTTTTAAGCATTTCATATCTTCGTAGGGTATCCTTGTAATTTGAATTGCCTCCATCTATTAACAGGTCGTTTTTATCAAGATGTGGCAAAAGTTTTTCAATAGTATCATCCACCGGTTTACCTGCCGGTATCATAAGCCAAATAATTTTTGGGGCAGAGAGTTGATCGATAAAGTTTTCCAGTTCGTTATAGCACTTAATACCTGCGTCTGATGCCATTTCGCAGGCTTGCTCTGATATTTCATATGCAACTACCTCGTGATTATGATCCTTCATGTTCAAAGCAAGGTTTAAACCCATTTTACCAAGGCCTATCAATCCAATTTTCATATCATAAAGCCTCCTTTATTTTATATGATACAGATACTCTTAAATTTGGAATTATTATAATTTTTATACCCTATATATGTAGTAAGGTAACAATTACTTGATAAAAATGTATTGGTTGATATGGTCTGTATTATAGAATGTGCATCCTGCGTAAAATATAAATTAATTCTTCTTTTCATAAATTTTATACTTAAACTCATGGCCGATATATTCTAATACAAGCCCCGCCGACAAAGTTTCGGCTTCTTACATTGTTAATTTGTATTTTTCGGGTTCTCTCAATATATAATTGATATTGAATTATTTGTATACGTAAGTTTATACTTTTGAGGTTGTTTTTGGCTGTCATATTTAGAAATAGCAGGTGTGGATAATTCTACATAAAATTCGTATTTATGTTTACATTAGAAGAAAACTCTGGTAGAATCATTATGTTAAATGTAATACATTATTTGAAAATCAAGTAATAGACTCTAAATATAGTAACGTCAATGTATAAGCGCCATTATAATCCAGACAAGAAAGATTTTTAGCTGCATCTTATGTCTAATCAGAACATTAAGATTTCCAAAAACAAATTTTGTGATAAAAACTGACTAAAAAATATCAATAGATAATAAGTGATTGTTTCGAATTTTTACAAACAGCATGAAGTTTTTTATTTTGCATGATGCTTGATGTTATGTATATGGATTTATAATGGTGAACACGCCATTAAAATAAATAGAATAATGATTTAATATAAATTTATTATTAAAATGGAGGGGACATAATGAAAGAAAAAGGATGAAACGAGTTTTAGCAATTGTGGTTGTAATGACCATATTATTTTCGAAATTTACTTCTATGGTAAATGTATCGGCAGAAATTGGGTCAAGAAGTGCTTTTTCACAAATTGAAGCGGAAAGCTATAATAGTGTTAGTTCTTCAAACATTCAGTCATTTGGTATAACTGGTGGAGGAATAGCAATCGGATATATTCAAAACGGTTATTATGCGGTATATAATAACATAAATTTCGGTACTGGAGCGTGCACGTTTAAGGCAAAAGTTGCAACAAGCTCTGCGACAACAATTCAAATAAGAGCAGGAAGCTCAACAGGTACACTATTAGGTCTTTTGGCAGTACCATCGACAGGAAGCTATGATACATATCAGGAAATGGGTTGCAGCATAAGCAACATTACTGGCGTAAACAATTTGTATTTAGTGTTTGATGGTCCTGTAAATTTTGATTGGTGTACTTTTAACCGAAGTGCTTTTTTACAAATTGAAGCTGAAAGTTATAATAATGGTAGTTCTTCAAATATTCAGTCATTTGATATAACTGAAGGTGGAACAGTATTAGGCTACATTCAAAGCGGCTATTATACGGCATACAATAATATAAATTTTGATACAGGAGTGAGCACGTTTACGGCAAAGGTTGCAACAAGTTCTGCAACAACAATTCAGATAAGAGCAGGAAGTTCAACAGGCACTCTATTAGGTACTTTGATAGGGCTACAAATACACCGCGGTTTTTCCTAAGGTAAAAGATTTTCTTGATATCTTATCTAAAGAGAGGAGTCTGAAGATTGATGAAAAATAATGAAATAAATTTAAACAAGCAAATATTTCTTGACATTACTAAGTCAAACTTAATTATGCTAGTTCCAATAATCCTTTTATCGCTTATTCATTTAGTAACATATAAAACAGGATACAATAGGATAAATGTATTAGTTTACATTATATTGCAATTTTACAATGTATTATTTTTGCCTATATACACCATTTTCTTTGAAGTCAGACTGATGCTAGATATTTAATAGTAGCTCAGCCTGTCCAAGTTCCTTGAAAATTTTATATAGAGGATTGATATTTGATCTTCCTTAGAATGCTCAAGTACCAGATATAACTGGACCGCAGAGTTAATTTTACCGGAAATGCAATATACTCTGTCTCTAATATTAACTAAACAAACGCTGTTCTGAAAATTAAATATGATGGTGCTGGAAATGTGATCAAGGAACTCGATGCAGAAGGCTATTTGACATATCCTGTAAACGTCACGCCTACTACTGTTGGGGCAAGGATTGATGCCGGATATGGTACCGAGTATTCATATAATCCTCTAAAAAAGGTTAAAGCTGCAATAGACCCGGTTTCAAAGGAAAATACTTCGACAATAACCTTTGATAATGCACCTTTAAGATATAACTATGATGCCTTGGGAAGAGTTGTTGAAGAGATTACAACACATGAAGAGAAAACAGGTTCTACGTATGCTAAATATGACAGTATCAAGTCTTATGAATACTTTGAGGACGGAAACGTTCAGTTTGTAAAAGTCCAAAAGGATGCATCAGCTTCAGCACAAACCATTGAAGCTGCTATATATGACTACCTTGGAAATGTAAAAACCAAGACAGATGGAAATGGAAACACAACAACATATGAATATAATAATCTTGGGAAGCTGAGAAAGGTTATTACACCCGGTGATGACAACATTGATTCAAATACCGTTTATTACCAGTATGATAAATCGGGCAACCTCAAAAAGACTGTTGATACAAAGGGAACAGAAGCTATAACTGATGATGTATACCAAATATATACGTATGATAACAGAAGTAAAGCTCTCTCTTACACCCTTCAAAAGCAGGATGGATCAGAGAATATCAGTACATCTGTAAAATATGATATATATGGAAACAAACGATTTGAAACTGATGGAAACAGCAAAACAACAACATACAGCTACAATGAAATAAATAAACTTACTTTCAGTTCAATTGATGTAACCGATATTGATGGTGCAGTAACAACTCATACAAAGAGCTTTGATTATGACAGGAATGGAAATCTGATTAGTGAAACTGACAATTTCAATAATTCCATAAGCTACACATATGATAACAATGGTAACCAGCTGACAGAAGTTAAAACAGCTGGTACAACACAAACTACGCTTTCAGAAAACAGTTATGACAATTTGAATCGTGTTATCCAAAGCACAACAAACGGAGTAGTTATCAAAAATAGTTACAATGGCGATGGCCTGAGGTTTGAAAAGTCAGTAGATAGCGGTATTACCAGATACATTTACGAATCAGGCAAAGTTGTTCTTGAGTTAGATGGAACTGGAACAGTCACTGCAAAGAATGTTATAGGGATCAACATTATATCCAGAACAGTAGGAACAGCAAATGTATATTACCTGTACAACGGCCATGCAGATGTAACCGCACTAATAGATTTATCAAATATAATGGTAGCCCAATACTATTACGATCCGTTTGGAAACCCTCAAACGATAGGTATTGGAGAGGGAAGTTATTATCAATAATTTCAAGAGATACAAGCTTTTTTCTGTCCTCAATGTCCAAAACTGCGTTCAAGAAAATTCGGGTATGTTCAAAATACTGTGGAAGTAATTTTCGACTAGGAAAATGATTTCCCGACAATTTAGTGTTTGTTTATAACTTTGCACTATATATTATAACCAATTATTTAACTCCTATACATAAAACCCCATGAATATTTATTTTTTTTTTGGACACACTATCGTTTTTTCAACATAAAATACAAGAATATTAAAATCATTATTGTGAAATAATATAATTGAGGCCCGGTTCTGAATGATAATCCGCCATGCTCGGAAGCAACGGAAAACCTGCAACCGGGCTGAAACTTTAAATTTAAGTTTCCAAGAAGGTAGAAAATCATAAATCAGATTCTAAATTTTTAAGGTGATTAACGGTGTTCAACTTTAGTGCAAACCATCTGCTTGTTAAAGCAAAGAAAGATTACTCAAAATGTACTGTTTATTATGTGCAAGATGTTGATACAAAG
>JAEZUI010000226.1 GCA_023421115.1 Bacillota bacterium
CTGTCCCGAGACGCTAAAAATGCCATCCGTGGCATTTTTGCTTCAAATTATCAAGCTTTCGGCAACAGCTTCTAATGCTCAGGTCAAGTAATTGCGTCATTTGACACTAAAACAAGTTTACACTTTAGTTAGGTTGTTTTGGAGCTGTTTTATTGTTATAGCTTTTTAATATGGAAATATGAATATTCTAAGTATTCTATAAGTTTCTATACTGAATGAAATGTCATAAAAGGTTATTCCGAAAATTTAAAGCAATTTATTAAAAGTATGACATCTACCAAGTTTTAAATACTACATTGCCTTTCGTGTCAATGTAGCCCATCTTGCCGGACTTCCACACTTTTGCCAATCCATTTTTGAAGGATTCTGCATTTGAAAAGGTTGGTTCTATCAGCCAATTTCCTGTTTTGTCTACATAACCGTATACATTATCATAGCTTCCCTTTACTTTTTTTCCAACAACGGCAAAACCCTCACTAAAATCCTTGTAATCATCATATTCGGGTTCAACTATAATATCCATATTTTCATTTACAAATCCATATTTACTGTCCTTTTTAATAGCAGCCCTTTGCTCATAAAAACCATATATGTTTGTGTAGTACATATTCGTTTCTTTAATTACTGTACCTTCAGTATTTATGTAATAATATTTATTATCTCTTTTTACTAATGCTAGTCCTTTACTAAACTTTTTGGCCTCTTCATATGCCGGCTCTATTGCAAAAATACCTTGTTTGTCAATATAACCCCATTTTCCATCTTTATAGACCGGTGCAAGTCCCTCACTAAAGTGATCAGCACTTTCATATATACAATCTATTATTTGTTCTCCTTTACTGTTTAGATATCCCCATTTCCCGTTATCGTCCTGTACTAAAATATAGTCATCCAAAACCCAAACTCTGCTTTCAAATTTGGGCTCAACCACTACCTTTCCGTTAATGTCTATCATACCCCATCTATTATTCACTTTTATATCGCTTAAGGAATCCTTAAATCCTGTTACATGCTCAAAAATAGGTTTAATCCTTAAATTCTCCTCAATATCTATAAATCCCCATTTGCCATCCATCTTCACGGCAGCGAGTCCCTCTGAAAAGTTATTGATTTCTTCAAACTCAAGTTTATCAGAATCTTTACCGTTATTAATATTTATTCGCCATTTTTGTGTCTTATAAGCAATAAGGTCATTACCAAGATATTTACAATCCAAATAAATGGGTTGTAAAATAAATTTCCCACCCTTATTCATTAATCCAAAACCTTTACTGGTTTTCACTTTTGCCAATCCGTCAACAAAATCCTCTGCATATTCAAAATAGGGGGAAATGATAACTTCCCCCTTTGAATTCATATAGCCGTATTTTGAGCTTTTATAATCGATAAATACAAAATAATTCTGTGTAGTATCGTCACTATTTATTACAATTTTATCGTTTTTCTTGAACCCATTTAAGCTACACCCGGCAAATACAACCAGCATACAAAAAACAGCAAATATTATTTTATATCTTCCCATTTATCCTCCAAAAATGCACTAGTCAAATAAGTTTCCCATACCGTTCAAAGCATCATTTATTCCTTCTTCAATGGCTTCCCCTGTATCATTAACCCTGTCCATTGCATCATTAATTCCTTCTTCTATGGCCTCGCCTGCATCGTTAAACCTATCCACTATATCATTAATTCCTTCTTCTATAGCTTCACCTGCATCGTTAAGCTTGTATGATGACCATTCAATGAGTTCATGTATCTCATTGTCCAATCTTTCAACTATTTCGGGTATTGAAGGCAAGTTTTCCTCTGCTTTATCTATAATTGTATCAAATATACTACCTGTTATTAGTGAAATAAGTTCTATGTCTCTACTAAAACCTGGTTCGTCTTCAACAAAAGTATATGAGTAGAAATCATCTTCATCTGGTACAATAAACGGCGGTATATATATTGTAGGTATGCGGAAGGGATTGATTATTTTACCTACATCGAGAACTTTCTGCCAGCTGCCATGGTCGTTTATGTAGCTATTTATGCCTAACTGGACCTGTTCACTATCACCCTCGTTATCTCCCCATCCACCATCTCTCAAGGATTCAAGATATTTTTTAAGAGGATCGCTATCTAGGAACGGATTGTTTTTATCGCTCAAATATTGTGCAAACCCTCCGGCACCTTTAAGCACAGCCTGACCTAACTCTCCAGTCCCAAACACCTCTGCACCAAGATAGCCATACAAAAAATTACCCGTAAAATCGCCTTGATAAGCTTCACCGTTATAACTCCATGGAAGATTCCATATACTTACCTCTCTATTCTCACCGTTTATGCTAATATCTATTGTTCTGCTGTTTTTAACATCTAGCGCTCCACCAGGTTTTACAATCTCGTACCACCAGGTAAAATCGTATCTATGCTCCCTAAATATGGGTGTCAATTCTTCAACCATACTATCTAATATCTCTTTAATATCCGTATCACTTACATTATCATCATATCTTTCCGCAAGCATTTGCTCGTATTTGTCTAAGATTGCATCTATCTGGGCAAGCTCTGCCTCAGTAGGTTTTTGACCGCCCGGTAAGAATTCTAATGCCTCACTTACTATGCCACCCTCTTCTATTGCACCTTGAGTGTCATCTCCGCTGTTATCCTTTTTGGCTTTATCATATAAGGCTTTATCTCCAAAAACATCTGTATTCTTTGCTAAAATCTTTCCATTTAATATATTAAGATTATTTTTGATAGCTTTTTCAGAACCCTCATAGTCTCTTATTGCCGTATCTAAAAATCTTGTCGTCATATAAAGCCTGTTTACTTCTTCCTCTAATTGGGCAAACAGGTCATTTAAACTGCTATTTATATCACTACGGTAACGTATATCCCCATCGAGCGAATTCTTAATTACTCTTAAATTGTTAGTAATCTTTTCTAGATCCCCAGTTAGCTTATTAATCCTTATTCTATTATCTTTCAAAACAGACATCTTTACTGATATATTCGGCATTGATCCTCACCTCTTTCTCTAACCACATTCACATACCCTATTAACACTATTATATACGTATGCAATATATCACTGCAACAATAAATAATGATGGGCGCATATTAATAAAATTTCACCAAATTACTCTACCCAAAGTCTATTGAACTCATTTTCTTTATGTAAGGCCATTTTAAAACTAACATAAAATACTATTTAAATTTTGAATTCAATATACTTTAATTCTATATTACCCTGGTATATACTAAACTTATGTTAATTATAATTTCTCATCGGAGGTAATAAGAGTATGTGGCTCAATCATAAATTTTTCAAGTACGGAACTGGTATACTTCTCACTTTGCTTATAATATTTATGTTTGGTAAAATCGACTTTTTTCTTTTACCTTTCAGAAAATTAGTAGCAGCTATATTTGCACCAATCCTTGCATCAATTATACTCTACTATATTTTAAGGCCTGTTGTTAGGTTTCTCCAAAAAATCAGGATACCAAAAACCATTTCCATTGTACTTTCCTTTGTACTTTCAATAATCCTCATAGTTGTAATTGGCACAAATATAGGTGTTATAGTAGTTCAGCAATTTAACTCTCTTATGAATCTTTTATATAAAAACTTTGATATTTCCATATTCTCAAATAATACTTTTTTAGATAATAATATTATTCAGTCCTTGCCTTTAGAAGAACTAAAAGAAAGAGGCCTTCAACTTTTAGACACCCTCATGAACAATTCCAAAAACTTCTTTATGGGAGTTGTCTCCACCGTTACAAATATAAGCACAATAATTTTAATGATTCCCTTTATACTCTTTTATTTCCTTAAAGATGATGAAGAATTCAGCAAGAAATTGATATCACACCTACCTAAAAAGTATGCCGCCGATGCCCAAAAGGTATTAAGAGATATAGACAAAGCACTTTCTTCCTACCTTGTAGGACAAATGACCGTAGCTTTAGCTGACGGTATTCTTATGTATTTTGGTTACTTAATAATTGGAATAAAATATCCTTTGATTTTGTCTGTTTTTGTAACAGTTACTGCAATAATCCCGTTCTTTGGCCCATACATCGGCATTATTCCTGCTATTTTTGTCGCACTTACCATGAATCCATGGATGGCTTTAAAGGTTTTTCTCTTGCAAACAATAGTACAACAGATAGATGGAAATTTTATAGCTCCACAGATTATGAAACAAAAACTTAACGTACATCCTGTTACCGTTATTCTGCTCCTTATGATAGGGTCCGCTTTATATGGTTTTGTAGGTCTATTGATAATTGTACCAGTTTACGCAGCTTTAACAGTGACTTTAAAAAACGCTTACAGAATATATAGAACTGAGAAATTAAATCATAGTAGGCTAAAGCCTAATGAGTAATTTATGTTCTAAAGTAGACATGAAAAAAACCGGAGCTAAAGTATTTAACTTCGCCCCGGCTATATAAACTACCACTAAAAGGAACATTATTCGCCAAACGCTTTAATGTATATCTCCTCAAGTTCCTTAACCAATGGTAATCTAGGGTTGGCATTGGTACATTGGTCTTCAAAAGCTTTATCTGCAAGCATTGGAACCTTTGCTAGGAATTCCTTCTTATTAACCTTGCACTCAGCAATTGTCATTGGTATATTGATTTCCTTCATTAAGTCTCTTACTGCTTTAACTAGACTTTTTACACCCTCTTCGACAGTAGAAGCTGGCAAATCTAAAGCTTTTGCTATCTCTGCGTATCTCTTATCCGCAATAAAGGTCTCATATTTCGGGAAGGATACAAATTTGCTCGGTTTTGAAGCGTTATATTCTATTACATAGGGCAAAAGCACTGCATTTGCTCTACCGTGAGGAATATGGAACTCGCCACCTAACTTGTGAGCAAGACTGTGGTTTATACCTAAAAATGCGTTTGTAAATGCCATACCGGCTATACATGAAGCATTGTGCATTTTTTCTCTTGCTAATTTATCATTTCCATTCTTATATGCTTTAGGCAAATACTCAAAAACTAACTGTATAGCTTTAATCGCAAGTCCATCTGTAAAGTCTGAAGCAAGCACTGATACATATGCTTCTATCGCATGGGTTAAAACATCCATCCCGGTATCCGCTGTAACTGCTGGAGGTACTGTCATAACAAATTCAGGGTCAATAATAGCAACATCCGGTGTAAGTTCATAGTCAGCAAGAGGGTACTTGGTATTATTTGTCTTGTCGGTAATTACTGCAAAGGATGTTACTTCTGAACCTGTTCCCGAAGTAGTAGGTATTGCAACAAACTTAGATTTTTTGCCAAGTTTAGGGAATTTGAATATTCTCTTCCTTATATCCATAAATTTAAGTCTTAAAGCATCAAAATCAGTTTCGGGGTTTTCATAATAAAGCCACATTCCCTTTGCCGCATCAATTGCCGAACCTCCGCCTAATGCTATAATAACATCGGGCTGGAATTTATTCATCATGTCACAGCCTCTCATTACCGTATCAACAGAAGGGTCAGGCTCAACTTCCGAAAAAATCTCACAGTGTACATAGTCGTGTCTCTTTCTTAAATAATACAAAATTCTATCAACATAACCTAATTTAATCATGTAAGGGTCTGTAACAATAAATGCTCTTGTTATATTAGGCATCTTCTCAAGGTATTGAGTCGAATCGAATTGGAAATATATCTTTTCAGGAATTTTGAACCACTGCATATTTACTCTTCTCCTCGCCACTCTCTTTTTGTTTATTAAGTTGACAGCTGAAACGTTTGCTGTAGTGGAGTTCTTTCCGAAAGATCCACAACCTAGTGTCAGAGACGGCATATTTGTATTGTAAATGTCTCCAATTGCACCATGAGTTGAAGGAGAATTAATAATAAGCCTTCCTGCCTTAATTCTTGTCGCAAATTCATCTATTACCTTTTCATCTTCAGAATGAATTACAGCAGAGTGTCCAAGACCGCCAAACTCAACCATCTCTTCGGCAACCTTTATTCCTTGTTCCCAGCCGTCTACAATATAATATGCTAATATAGGACTGAGTTTTTCCCTCGAGAGAGGATACTTAGGCCCAACTCCGTTGAGCTTTGCAATCAAAATCTTAGTATCTTCAGGCACCTCAAAACCTGCCAATTTTGCAATCTTGTAAGGCGGCTGCCCCACAACTTGTGGATTCATAGCACATTTTATTTCATCAATTGCAGTTTTCTCAAGTTTTTTAGTCTCTTCTTCACTTAAGAAATAACATTTATTTTCCTTCATAAATTTTTCAAACTCTTTACTAATAACCTTGTCAACAATAACAGCCTGCTCCGATGCACATATCATTCCGTTGTCAAAGGTCTTTGACATTATAAGATCGGTAGCTGCTCTTTTTACGTCAACAGTCTTCTCTATATAGCATGGAACATTACCAGGGCCAACACCAAGAGCAGGTTTACCCGTGCTGTAGGCCGACTGAACCATTCCTGCACCGCCTGTCGCAAGAACCATCGCCACTTTAGGATGATTCATAAGCAACTGGGTTGCTTCAATGGAGGGCTGCTCAATCCATTGAATACAATTTTCCGGAGCTCCGGCACTAATTGCAGCATCCCTTACAATTCTTGCAGCTTCTGCACTGCACTTCTGAGCTGAGGGGTGAAATGCAAATATAATAGGATTTCTTGTCTTTATAGCAATTAAAGCTTTAAACATGGTAGTTGATGTAGGATTGGTAACAGGAGTAACAGCAGCAACAATTCCCACAGGCTCCGCTACTTCAACATAATCTTCAAATTCATTTTCACTAATTACGCCAACAGTTTTATCATATTTTATGCTGTGATACACGTATTCAGTTGCAAACATATTCTTGATAGTCTTGTCTTCATATATACCCTTGTCGGTCTCTTCGATAGCCATCTTCGCAAGTCTCATATGTTCATCTAGCCCTGCCATAGCCATTTCCTTAACTATGTTGTCTATCTTAACCTGGTCAAACCCCATAAATTTATCTAGTGCAACTTGTGCCTTATCCACTAGTTTTTCAATTTCCTTTTTAACATCAACTGCCTTGTCCTTTTCTTTAACAGCTTCTTTCATAATCATAACCTCCTAGATATACTTCTTTGTTTTAAATTTGCTATTTAACATTAGGTAAGATTGTTATTTTTTTAACACACATAGCTAAAAATAATACCCTCATAAGAGCATTTTTAGTTTTAGCTTATTTCGTTAATTATTTAACAATTTCATTATAAGACATTGTTATATTTTTGTCAATCTGATTTTTGAAAATTTTTTTAGCAAAAAAACAGCTCTTCATAATAAACCACAGAGAGCTGTTAATAAACGTTCATATAATCTGCTTCATTACCTTTTCCCAGTCACAATTATTCTAACGCCTTTTGTAGCATTTTATCTTCCGATATAACCCCTCCAAAAATTTTATTAGCTTCTATTATTATACAACAAATTTCCTCTATGTAAAAATTCGTTTGTCCTATAACCATAACTTTTTTCTCTTAATATTACTATTGAAATTCTAATAAAACACCTAGTCAATCTCAATGCTTTTTTAAGTTATAAATTTAACAAAGTGTTTGAGAAAAGCTTGATATTAATCCCTTGTAATGATAATATATTAGTTAAAATATTCATAAACACTATAAATATTACATAATTATTTGAATGGTTTTTCACATTGTGTAGAATCATAATTAAAAAGTATAATGATTATTTGTTAATTACCGATAATAAAATATAACTCAATTAATTTTTTAAATTAGGTGATTTCAAAAAAAAAAACTGGTCAATAGGTGTTTCAATAAAGCTGATTTTATTGGGTTGTAACTATATATATTGACTAATGAATTTTTTTGAAACACCTTAAGCAATATTTTAAATACATTTGCAAGGTGGTGATTAGGTGTCATTAGAAATACTAAAATCCATAAAACAAACCGAAGATCAAGCTGAAGATCTACAAAGGCAGTCTTTAGATGATTCTCGCCAAATACTTTCTGAAGCTAGCAATCAATCCTACAAACTTCAGGAACAGGCAATAGAAGATGCCGAGAAAGATGCAAAGGATATCCTTCTGAAGGCTGAAAACCATGCAAGTACTGAAATCAAAAAGTTGCAGGCGGAAGTGGAAAAAGAATGTGAAGAGATTAAAAATCATGCACGCAAAAAACTTGACAAGGCGGTTGAAATAATAATGAGAAGGGTTGTGAATATTTATGGCAATAGTTAAAATGAGCAAACTTTCTCTTATAGCCCTTGAAACAGATAAGGAAAAACTACTAGACACCCTTATGAACATGGGTTTTGTAGAAATAACCGGAAGCTCGGAAAGGCTCTCTTCCGATGAGTGGAAGGGTTTGGTCGTTCAGGATGGAAACAGCGAAGAGGTTGCCCTACTTGACGACAAAATAAACAAAATAAAATGGACTATTGACTATCTTTCCAAGTTTTCATCCAAAAAAAAGGGTCTCTTTTCGTCAAAAAGATCTGTAACCACAAATGAATATAACATAATGCTGCAAAATACAGATAAGCTTTCAACTGTCGTTGAAGATATTCTTAAGTATAATGATCAGCTTTCAAACTTAAAATCAGAAAAAAACAAAAACACCAATTTGATTTTGAGTCTTGAGCCATGGAAGCAGTTGACTATTCCCCTTGATGAGACTTCAACTTCAACAACTACAATAATAACAGGCATTATTCCCCAAACTTCAAGTTCAGATAAGTTGAAAGAAGATCTCTTAAGTGAAGCTCCTGAAAGTTATCTTGATACATTAAGCGATGACGGACAGCAGGATTATATTCTTGTAATTTATCATAATTCTTGCGAGGAAAGTGTTCAAAAGGTACTTAAGCAATATGCCTTTTCAAAAGTTACTTTCAAAGAACTTGGAGGCACTGTTAAAAACAATATAGACCGTGCCCAAAAGAATATTATCCGTATTGACAAAGAATATCAAGAGGTGGAAAACAGAGTTTCGGAATTTGCAAAATATAAGGACGACTTAGAAATACTTCATGATCATCTGATGGTCGAAAGAGACAGAGTAAAAATATTGGACAATTTGGTTAAAACCAATAAATCTTTTTACCTTGAGGGCTGGGTTCCCTCTGACCTTAGCGAAAAACTTAAAACCAAAATTAACGGTCAGGCAGAATGTCTCTTAGAGATATCAGCACCTGATAAAGATGAAGAATTCCCTATTCTTTTGAAAAATGCCAAATTGGTTCAGCCTTTTGAAGCAGTTACTGAAATGTACAGTTTACCTAGTTCGAGAGATGTAGATCCGAACTTTCTTATGGCACCTTTTTACTGCTTTTTCTTTGGAATGATGGTTAGTGATGCCGGTTATGGTCTAATAATGGCCTTAGCTACCGGAATAATTCTAAAAAAATATAAGCTTGAAGGAACCATGTCAAAAATGATAAGACTTCTTTTCTTCTGCGGTCTATCTACCCTTATGTGGGGTGCATTGTTCGGCGGATGGTTTGGGGATATAGTTTCAGTCGTATCCGGGGGCAAAGTAAATATACCTCCTTTGTGGTTTAATCCGTTAGGCGACCCTATGAGACTTCTTATATGGTCTATGATATTCGGAGGCATTCATCTATTTACAGGTATGGGTATTAAAGCATACATGTTTGTAAAGTCAGGGAAACCCTGGGATGCAATATTTGATATCGGTTCATGGTATGTCCTGTTAATTGGTATAGCGCTCCTTTTAGTTGGAGGTACACCCTCACAAATCGGTAAATACATGGCAATAGCTGGTGCAGCAATGCTTATTCTAACTCAGGGCAGAAGTAATAAGAACATTATAATGAGACTACTGTCGGGTGTACTTAGTCTATATAATGTAACTGGTTATTTAAGCGATGTGCTATCCTATTCAAGGCTTTTAGCTTTAGGTCTCGGTACTGGAGTTATTGCGTCTGTTATAAACACCTTAGGCACATTGTTTGGCTTTAATGTTTTCGGAATAATTGTTCTGGTAATTGTCTTTATTGGAGGACACACTTTCAATATTGCCATCAATGCTCTTGGAGCTTATGTGCACGCAAGCCGTCTTCAGTATGTTGAGTTTTTCGGTAAGTTTTATGAGGGTGGAGGCAAACGCTTTGAGCCCTTTAAAAGGAATACAAAGTATATTACTTTAAATGACAAGGAGGCAGTTTAATATGGTAAATTGGGTAGAATATTTATTTAATGGAAATTTTCTTGCATTGGCAGGTGCAGCATTAGCTGTAATTTTAGCCGGTATAGGTTCGGCAAAAGGTGTAGGACTAGTTGGTGAAGCAGCCGCAGGCCTTATTACTGAGGAACCCAAAAGATTCGGTCAAGCGTTACTTTTGCAGGCCCTCCCGGGAACACAGGGTATATATGGTTTGCTTACAGCGTTTGTTATATTAAACAGAATAGGTGTTGTTGGCGGAACTTATGTAGAACTCACAACACAACAAGGTTTCCTTTTCTTTGCAGCTGCACTTCCAATAGCTTTTGTTGGTCTTATATCAGGTATTCATCAAGGTAGAGCAGCCGCTTCCGGTATAGGTATTATAGCTAAGAGACCGGAAGAATTGGCAAAAGGTATCATGTTTGCAGCTATGGTTGAAACCTATGCGGTTTTGGCACTGCTTGCCTCAATATTGATGGTAATGGGAATCAAATTATAATAGAGGAGTGTCCCAAAAATGTCAGGAGCAGAAAAGATACAAGCCAAAATCCTTGAGGAAGCTCGTCTTCTTGCAGAAGCAAACATTAAACGTGCTGAGGAAGAAGCTGCAAGTATAATTAGAGCTGCTTCAAAGGAGGCAGAGGCTAGAAGAAAGCAAATAATCGAGAAAGCTGAGCTCGAAGCCGTAGAAGTTAGGAAGAGAATTATTGCAGTTGCCGAACTTGAAGCAAGAAAGCAAAAACTTATGGCAAAACAGCAAATAGTTGATGAGGCCTTTGAGTTGACACTCAAAAAGCTAAACAACCTTCCTGACATCGAGTATCAGAGTATTCTTGTTGAAATGATCTCAAACTCCGTAGAAACCGGAAAGGAAGAAATACTATTATCCTCAAAGGATAAGCAAAGGATGTCACCCGGTTTTACTGATGAATTGAATAAAAAACTTTTACAAAGGGGAATCTCGGCAAATTTGAAGATTTCCGAGGAAACAAGAAATATTAGCGGAGGATTCATTTTAAAATCCGGTGATATAGAAGTTAACAACTCCTTTGAATCAATAATAAGAATGAATCGTGATGATATAGAAGCAGAAGTAATCAAAAGTCTATTCTAGTGGGCTTTTAGAACTTTTACTATTATTTTTAGAAAGGAGGGAATTTGATTGTCAAAGGATACTAGAAGCAATGATACCCAATATGCCTATTCGGTCTCAAGAATACGTGCTATTGAGCGCAAGCTCTTAGATAAGGGAAAGCTTGACAGGATGGTTGAGGCTAAATCCCCTGATGAAGCGTTAAAGGTTCTTAATGAAGCTGATTATGGTAAATCGGGTTCCGATTCAACTATATATGAATATGAAAATCTACTCCGAGACGAAAATAAAAAAGTATATAACCTTATGAAAGAAATTGCCCCGGAGCCGGATGTTTTTGACTTATTCCTGATATCTAACGACTATCATAACATAAAAGTTCTTTTAAAGTCAGAGTTTTCCGGGCAGGATAATGACAGCCTCCTTGTAGAATCAGGTTCCATCCCGTCAGGTAAATTGAAGACAATGATCAGAGATAGAAATATGGCTAATATGCCTACTATCATGAAAAATGCAGTGGACGAGTGTATTGAAGCCTATAATAAAACACTAGACCCTCAGATTATCGATATAATTTTAGACAAGGCAAGTTTTAAGCAAATGAAAGATACTTCCATAAAGTCCGGAAGCAAGTTTATCAAGGATCTTGTAACACTATTTATTGACCTTGCCAATATAAAAGTTTTTTTAAGAGTAAAGGCTCTAAACAAGACTTGGGATTTCCTTCAAAAGGTTCTCATCCCGGAAGGCAGCATAAGTAGCAAACTCTTTATCCAAAACTTAGAAAACCCTTTAGATAGTTTTGTAGATGCTTTGCAGTTTACTTCATTAGGTGCATTTTTACAAGAAGGTATTGAGAGTTTCAAAACTACGGGAACATTGACAAAATTTGAGAAACTATCCGACAACCTTATATTGAATTATGTAAAAAAAGCAAAGTATATATCACTAGGTATTGAACCTCTTGTCGGATACTTGATGGCAAAGGAAATGGAAATTAAAAATGCCCGTATTGTAATGGTAGGCAAGATCAACAATATTTCTAATGAAGTTATTAAGGAAAGGCTGAGAGAAGCTTATGTATAAGATAGGAGTTATCGGTGACAAAGATAGTATTTTAGGTTTTAAAGCTGTCGGTATGTCTGTATTTCCTGTAACTACGCCTTCCGAGGCACAGGAAATATTGGAGAAAATAGCCGAAGAAAAGTATGCTGTCATATATGTAACAGAACATATCGCTAAGGATATTGTACAAACCATTGATAAATACAGTGATAGAAGATTTCCCGCTATAATACCGATACCCGGCAATCAAGGTTCTTTAGGAATCGGCATGAGCGGTGTTAAAAAGAGCGTTGAACGTGCTGTTGGTGCAGATATTCTATTTAAAGATGAGTAAGTTGATTTTTAAAAAATATGCAATTGCATAACGAAGCTAAATTTTTGTTGAAAGAAGGGATAAAGTTTGAGCCAGGGAACAATCGTAAAAGTCTCAGGTCCATTGGTAATAGCTGAAGGCATGAGAAGTTGCAATATGTTTGATGTGGTTCGAGTAAGTGACCAACACTTAATCGGCGAAATAATTGAAATGCATGGTGATAAAGCATCAATACAGGTATACGAAGAAACTGCAGGCTTAGGTCCCGGCGAACCCGTTGTATCAACCGGAGCTCCGCTAAGTGTTGAACTTGGACCTGGTCTAATAGAAACAATATTTGACGGAATACAAAGACCCCTTGTTACAATCCGCGAGATGGTCGGAAGTAACATAACAAGAGGTATTGATGTAACTTCACTAGACAGAAAGAAAAAGTGGAAATTTGAACCGACTATTGAAAAGGGCTTAAAAGTAACTGCCGGGGACATTATCGGTAAAGTTCAGGAAACAGTGGTTGTAGAGCACAAAATAATGATTCCTTACGGAGTAAGCGGTGTTATCACCGAAATTACTGCCGGAAATTTTACTGTTGAGGAAACAGTAGCAAAAGTAAAAAAAGACAACGGCGAAATAGTCAATATTCAAATGATGCAAAAATGGCCAGTACGTAAAGGCAGACCTTATAGGGAAAAACTCCCTCCTTTAGAGCCTCTTGTTACTGGACAAAGAGTTATAGATACTCTTTTTCCCTTAGCTAAGGGCGGGGTTGCCGCTGTACCTGGACCTTTCGGAAGCGGTAAAACCGTTGTACAGCACCAACTTGCAAAATGGGCAGATGCCGAAATAGTTGTATATATAGGCTGCGGTGAGCGTGGTAATGAAATGACGGATGTTCTCATGGAATTCCCCGAGTTAAAAGACCCAAGAACAGGCGAATCCCTTATGAAGAGAACTGTACTTATAGCAAACACTTCCGATATGCCGGTTGCTGCTAGAGAAGCATCTATTTATACCGGAATTACTATCGCGGAATATTTTAGAGATATGGGATACAGTGTAGCCCTCATGGCAGACTCAACATCAAGATGGGCAGAAGCCTTAAGAGAAATGTCCGGTCGACTTGAAGAAATGCCCGGTGAGGAAGGTTATCCTGCTTATCTAGGCTCAAGACTCTCACAGTTCTACGAAAGAGCTGGTAGGGTTATAAGCCTTGGAACTAATGGAAGAGAAGGTGCCCTTACAGCAATCGGAGCGGTTTCACCTCCAGGAGGAGATATTTCCGAACCGGTTACTCAGGCTACTCTCAGAATAGTTAAAGTTTTCTGGGGCCTAGATGCAAGTCTTGCCTATAGACGTCACTTCCCTGCAATAAACTGGCTGCTTAGTTATTCATTATACTTAGACAGGCTTGACAAATGGATAAACGAAAACGTAGCTAGGGATTGGAACAGCCTAAGATCTGACGCAATGAGACTTTTGCAGGAAGAATCGGAATTAGAAGAAATAGTAAGACTTGTTGGTGTCGATGCTCTCTCCCCTAGTGACAGGCTTACTCTTGAAGCTGCAAAATCAATACGTGAGGACTATCTTCACCAAAACGCCTTCCACGAAGTTGACACCTTTACTTCCCTCAATAAGCAACATAGAATGCTGAAACTTATTATGGGCTTCTACTATAAGGGAAAGAAAGCCCTTGATACCGGTGCCTCAATAAAAGAACTTTTTGATCTACCGGTAAGGGAGCGAATTGGAAGATCAAAATATACTCCTGAAGATCAGGTTAACACAGTGTTCTATGAGATCGAAACACAGCTTAACGATCAAATAGATGCACTCACTTCAAAGGAGGTGGCAAAATAATGCTTAAAGAGTATAGAACTATTTCTGAAGTAGCCGGTCCTTTGATGCTGATAAAGCAAGTTGAAGGGGTTAAATACGGAGAACTCGGGGAAATTGAGCTATCAAGCGGTGAAATAAGGCGCTGCAGAGTATTGGAAGTTAACGGTGACAATGCTCTTGTACAGCTCTTTGAAAGTTCTGCCGGTATAAACGTTGCAGAAAGTAAAGTAAGATTTTTAGGAAGGGGTCTAGAACTTCCCGTATCAATGGATATGCTGGGAAGAGTATTCAGCGGTCTTGGAAGGCCTGTTGACGGCGGACCGAATATCATTCCCGATGACCGTTTGGATATGAACGGTATTCCAATGAATCCTGCCGCTAGAAACTATCCCTCTGAATTTATCCAGACCGGTATTTCAGCTATTGATGGACTTAACACCCTAGTACGTGGTCAAAAACTACCAATATTCTCAGGCTCAGGTCTGCCTCATGCACAATTAGCTGCACAGATAGCCAGGCAGGCAAAGGTTCTTGGAACAGACAGTAAATTTGCCGTTGTATTTGCTGCGATAGGTATAACCTTTGAAGAAGCAGACTTCTTTATATCCGACTTCAAACGTACCGGTGCCATAGATCGTACCGTACTATTTATAAACCTTGCCAACGACCCTGCTATAGAGCGTATAGCAACACCTCGTATGGCTCTTACCGCAGCCGAATACCTTGCCTTTGAAAAGGATATGCATGTGCTTGTAATACTCACGGACATAACAAACTATGCTGAGGCGCTGCGTGAAGTATCGGCAGCAAGAAAAGAAGTTCCGGGAAGAAGAGGTTATCCCGGTTACCTCTATACCGACCTTGCCACTCTATATGAAAGAGCAGGAAGGAAGGTTGATAATGAAGGTAGTATAACCCTAATACCTATACTGACAATGCCTGAGGATGATAAAACCCATCCTATTCCTGACCTTACAGGTTATATAACAGAAGGCCAGATTATATTAGGAAGAGAGTTACACAGAAAAGCAATCACTCCACCTATAGATGTTCTCCCATCCCTATCTCGTCTTAAGGATAAGGGTATAGGTAAGGGCAAAACAAGGGAAGACCATGCTGATACAATGAATCAGTTGTTTGCAGCCTATGCAAGAGGTAAGGAAGCAAAAGAACTTGCTGTAATCTTAGGTGATGCTGCATTATCTGATGTTGATAAGCTTTATGCCAAATTTGCAGATGCTTTTGAAAAGGAATATGTTTCTCAAGGCTTTGACGAGGATAGAACCATACAACAAACTCTTGATATAGGCTGGAAGCTTCTATCTATTTTACCTAGAAGTGAACTTAAGCGTATAAGGGATGAATACCTTGACAAGTATCTACCAAAAGCTTAGAGAAAAAGGAGAGAATTGTTATGGCACTTATGCGAGTTAACCCAACGAGAATGGAGCTCACTCGTCTTAAAAAAAGATTGAAAGTTGCCCGAAGAGGCCATAAGCTTTTAAAAGATAAACGGGATGAATTAATGAAGAAATTCCTTGAACTGGTCAGGAAAAACAAGGAGCTCCGTGAAAAGGTTGAGGAAATGCTTATGACTGTACACAGGAATTTTCTTATAGCCAGAGCTGTAATGTCATCAGAAAGTTTAGAAGCTGCTCTTATGTTTCCAAAACAAAGTGTATCCCTTGAGGTGTCAACAAAAAACGTAATGAGCGTTGATGTCCCAGTACTCGAGTACAAGACCTCAAGCGCTGATGATACCGATATATACCCTTACGGTTTTGCAGCAACATCTGCCGAGCTAGATGGTGCAATAGGAACGCTATCCGATGTTCTACCATTTATTTTAGAGCTTGCTCAAATGGAAAAATCAGCACAGCTGCTTGCTGAGGAAATCGAAAAAACCAGAAGAAGGGTTAACGCCCTTGAGTATGTTATGATCCCTCAACTGACAGAGACAATCAAGTACATTACTATGAAGCTTGATGAAAATGAAAGAGGTAACCTTACAAGACTTATGAAAGTTAAGGACATGATGATTGAACAGGCCAAACTGGCAATGAATGAGTAATAAATAGCCATACAGACCACAAATCTGTATGGCTATTTTATTAATTACATACATCTGCGTCAAACAGCGAATCACCCGCTAGTTATCTCTTCCCTTAAGAGTGTTTTTACTTGAAAAAAGCTCTTCTTTAAGGCAAATATTATTATTAATCCCATCAGTACTTTAAAAGAAGGCCAGAACCACAGTCCATCAAAGTCTACAACTACTGCCTTGGATGGATTTCCTTTACTATAACGAATAGTCAGTTCTTTCCCTACTGGATATTCTGTTTGCGATTCAATCTTGTATACTTTCCCTGTCTCCAACTTATATTCAATAGTCGATATATAGACTTCTCCAGTTACTTCACATCTTACATCTGTTACAACACCTATTGTAGTTATTCCATCTTTCATTATGCTGTTATTAACCCAAAAATCCCTTATTCCACTTAACAAAGTAAATAATGCAGCAATTAAATATATCCACTCATACCACATAATATGTTTTTTCATAATATACCCCGCTAATTTAGCATTATCATTACACTTATTACTAATACTTGCTACTTAACAAAGTTATATATTACTGATTACTGGTTTTTGTGTTATATTTATAGTAAGTGCTTCAAAACATACCGTAGTGTAGTTATTAACTAATTCTGTTATGCTTTCTGATATAAAACTCATTAAGTCAGGAGGCATTTTAAAATGGCACAACGAAAATCCGAGTCAATATGGAAGCA
>JAEZUI010000227.1 GCA_023421115.1 Bacillota bacterium
CTGTCCCGAGACGCTAAAAATGCCATCCGTGGCATTTTTGCTTCAAATTATCAAGCTTTCGGCAACAGCTTCTAATGCTCAGGTCAAGTAATTGCGTCATTTGACACTAAAACAAGTTTACACTTTAATTAGGTTGTTTTTTGCTATTTTATTGTTATCGCTTTTTAGTGAGGGATTTAATATATTATGGTTTTTTCTTTAGCAATAAAAATACCCTCCTTGGTTTACATAATGTATAATTATACACTACTTTCCTCCTTAAAATATTCCTGTTAAGGTTAAGAGACTCGACAAAAGTCTCAAGGCATTGAGCTCCTTCACTTTGTTCGAAAGTGGCAAAACAAAAACTCATTGCCTGTTAGAAAGCAATGAGTTTTTATACCACTTCATTTTTAATTCCCGTAATAATTTATTATTCCCTCTTTAATAGCTAAGGCGAGTTTATCCTGATATTCAACATTTGCAAGTTTCTTCTCCTCTTGTGCATTTGATAAAAAGCCGCACTCGACAATTACCGTTGGAGTCTTTATGTTTTTCAGTATAATAATTTCTGCTTTTTTAAGCATTGCCTCCCTCTTATTGTCCGGGTCCACATTTTCTCTCAAGGATTTTTGTATCAATTCAGCCGCTGTCTTGCTTTCAGGCGAATCAGGTGGAAAGAATACTTGTGCCCCAAAGTACTTTTCCTGCGGGAATTTATTTAAGTGAATACTTACAACAAGATCTGCCCCAGATTCATCCATTATTTTTTTCCTTCGGATTAAATCCTGTTTTCTTTTCTGTGTAACACTTGTTGTGCCTTCCGCATATTTAAGGGTGTCATCTTCTCTTGTCATAATAATAGTATAGTTTTCTGCTTCAAGCAATTCTTTTACTTTTGAAGCGATATAAAAGTTTATTTCTTTTTCTCTGACACCATTGAATTCACTTACAGCCCCTGGATCTTCTCCTCCATGTCCGGCGTCTAGAATTACAATTTTGTTTTTAGGCGTATTATTCGTTACATTTATCGTTGGAGGATTAACTCCAGTAACAAGTCCAAAAGTTGCGAATGCAATTGCAATAAGTACTACTACTGCTAAAACTAGCTTTTCCCTTCTCAGTATCAAAATCATAGGTGCTTCCCCCTGTATATGAATCTACAATTAACATATTCAAATACAGTTTGACCATATGCAAACAAACTACACCCAATTTTCCTAAAAGCTTTATCTAAACCTATACCATGAAAAATGTTTTGCAGCTATGGTCTCATTCTTTACACTTACAAATATGTTTTCATCTAATACTTCATCATACAAATAGCCTTTATATTTATTTACCTTAATCAATACGGGTTTGAGGAAATTATTTGTATCTGGAGTTGCTTCTATTCCGACTTCGCCGTCTCTAGCGCAAACCCTCAATGTAAAGGTCTTAGGATACTGATCAGCTGGAAGGAAGTTCTTTTTAAAATCAACTGTAACAAAACCAACCTCAAAACTGCCACCCTCTTCAGTAACAGTAACAGTTCTTTCAAAAATCATATTATCCGTTGCACTGTATGAAGTTATGTAATTATCATTGTGTCCCTGTGCTGCTAACGCAGGTACTCCAGATATCAACAATACAGCCAGTATCAACCCTGATAGAAACTTTTTAAACATAAATTGTTACCTCCTTATTATTTACCTTATAGCTCAAACAACATTGTTATCACTATATTAAAATGCAAGAATGGTGCCAAACTCATTGTAATTATGTAAACAAATAAAAGTTAGTAATATATGCCTAGTAATAAACAATTTTTCATAGTACCCATTACCCAGGACAGTGTAGTTTATTGTATGCTTATGGTAAAGCGGTAATTACCTTCCTATAGGTATTAAAATACTCCCCTTAGCCAATGTACCTATTTTTATATAAACATATATTTTTTTATACCGATATATAAATTATAAAAATAAAATAGAGGTGTATCTATGCAGCAAAACACATTATTTGAAAATTTCAATATAATAGGCTCAAATACCAATAAATATATAGACCGCTTCAAGAATATACTCAATATCAATTCAAGTGTATTGATTACTGGAGAAACTGGCACAGGGAAGGAACTGATCGCACGATGGATACACTTTAATGATTATAAAAGAAATAAACTGCCTTTTGTAAAGATAACAATACCGAATATTAGCGAAAACATTTTTGAGAGTGAACTTTTCGGGTATGAAAAAGGTGCCTTTACTGGAGCAATAAGCTCAAAAAAAGGGCTGATAGAAGTCGCTGAAGACGGCACTATATTCTTAGACGAAATTGAAAACGCCTCCCCCTCAATACAAAGCAAACTATTACAGTTATTAGAGGACAGATTGTACAGAAAGGTTGGAGACACGGAATATAAAAAAACCAACGCACGATTTGTTATTGCCACTAATAAAGACCTTTACACCGAAGTACAAGCCAACCATTTTCGATCTGACTTATTCTACAGACTAGCCGTGATAGAAGTAAAACTTCCGCCCCTAAGGGAAAGGGGGTTGGATATAATTGAGATCGCTAACCATTACATAGAAAAATACTCCAATGAAACAAGTATTCATGTAAACCAGCTTCATGATAGTGCGTTTAAACCTTTATCATCCTACAGTTGGCCGGGAAACATAAGAGAACTGAAAAATTTTATTGAAAGGTCTGTTATATTTACAGAGAGTAAAAATCTAGATTTATCAACCCTTCCAAAAGATACGTTAATACAGTCCGACAGCTCTATAATGTTTAACTATAAAGACTATATCAGGAATAAAGAGTATGAACTAATTTTTAATGCCCTCAAAAGGTGCAATTGGAATGTTGAGCAAACGGCGAAACTTATTGATATGTCAATACCCTTTGTGTACAAAAAAATAAAGGAGTTACATATAAGAATCTAGCTCAATGCATATTCAAACCACAATATCAATACTTTATTTTGAGCTTAATTACTCCTTCATCAAGTAATTTTTGCCTAAGTGTTCTCCCATCTTGTTTATATGGAGTGGAAAATGCAGCATAAGAAATTCCAACCATCAGATCCCTATTAATAGCTTCATCTTTTGAAAGCATTTCGCGCAAACCCTGTACAACACCACTTAATTCACAAAACAAATTAACCGATTGGTTAAAGTCAAAATCATGCCCAAGAGCGTTTAGGATCATTGTACAATACATTTTCGAAGATAACATTTCCTTTGGCTTTATAGTATAATCAGTATATCCCTTTACCAATCCTAATTTTACTGCATAGGCTACTTGATTTTTTGCCCAAACTGATATCTGACTGCTATCTGTAAAATCACTTAATAATTGGCTAATTTCTGAGTCACTTAAATTCATTGCATTTTTTTCCTCATTCAAAAATCTTAGCAGCATTATAATTCCAGTTTCTCTGTCAGCAAGCATTTCAAGACCCGGCTCATATGAAATAGACGATAGGCCTTTATATAAGCCACAATCATATAATTGCTCTGCCTCCCCTTCAAAACTGTATATATCTGCAAATATAACCATAGGACTCAATGATATGATTATCAAAACTAATGTTGTAATTATTAGATTCCTAAATACCTCTTTTTTCATTTCTATCACACTCCTAACTTTATCTACACATTAATTATATATATTTTAGTGTATAGAAAGCAAATAATTTAATTCTTATAAGATGTGATCTATTTAGAACTATTTAATCTCCATTTTCTTTAAATTTTAAAGAATAAGAGTTTCCTGTTATAAGACTATTATAAAATGCAGTGATAGAATATACAAAAATATTTTACAAAGCTAAAACACCTTGGTTAGTCGTCTAGGATCCCAAGGCATTTAAAACGAAAAATAATTTTCGAAAAGCCAATCAAGTGTGTTATATAGTTATATAGATGAATAATTTGACAATCTTCGTTATTTATGATTAAAATATGATATTATATTACATAATATTGTCATAATAGATAAGTTTTGAATTGAAAGAATTTTCTTTATTTAAAGGAAAACGTATTAATTGAAGTCGGAAATTTCAAAAAAATTTGCAAACTTATGTAGATAATTAATTTTAATGGGTCGAACAGTGACTTATATCACTGATTTAATACACCAATTATTATTATTCTGCAAGGAGGTGTAATAAAATGTATTTGATATTTGATACGGCATGTAAATCTAATTTTATACCAGTAAATATGATAATAGTAATGTAAATTATCTAAGAACAACTAAATTTTTATTTATCGATGGAGGGATAATTTTGATTAAAACAAGCAAAGTGATATCAGTAATAATAGTTATTTCAATGGTATTTTCTTTATTACCAATAAACATATTTGCAGATACAAAAAGTACAAATACTGTTAATAAACAAGAAGGGCAACAAAGCATACAAGATAATTTTTTAACTTATGATAGCATGAGTCTCGAGAGTTCAAAAGCAGAAATTGTTGGTGAAATAGTTGGAAAAAGAGAAAAAAATGTTAAACATTTTTTAAAAGATGATCTGACTTATGAAGCTATTACATATCCTTATCCTGTACATTATAAAGATGGTGATAAATGGAAAGAAATTGACAATTCATTGATAGAAACAAAAGATAAAGATATAAATAGTATTCTTGAAAACAAATCCGGAGACTTAAAAATTAATTTTGCAAAAAACTCAAATGCAAAAAAATTAGTAAAAATTCAAAAAGGAAATTACCAAATAGCATGGGATATAAATAGTAATATTCAAAATAGCATAGAAAAATATATGAGTGTAACCGATTCTGTATATAAATCAAATAGTGCATTAGTTACAAAGAATAGTGTGGATGTAAATTTCCGAAATGGAATTTATGATAATGTAATAAGTAAATTATCTAAAAATGAGCAAAAAAGGGTAGCAAAAAATCTTTTTTCCGATGTTACTTATGAGAATATTTTTAGTAATGTTGACTTACAGTATATAAATGGACCAGAGCAATTAAAAGAGAATATAATTTTGAAAGACAAAATTAATAATCCTGTATTTACATTTGAAATTTTAGTCAAAAATTTAAAACTAAGTTTAACGAATGATAACTGTATAATATTTAGCGATGACAAAAATAATGAAGAAGTATTTAGAATGATTGCACCTTTTATGTATGATAAAAATAATTTAACAAGCAATGATATAAAATTGGTACTTGAAAAAACCAAACAAGGATATAACTTGATATTAACCCCTAGTAATGATTGGCTAAATAGTGAGGATATAGTCTATCCTGTAACAATTGATCCAATGGTAATGACTAAAACCGCCGACATTTACGATAGCTACGTGGATATGAATAATCCTAATACGAATTATGGTAGTTCACAAAATCTTTATGCGTAAGCGTAAAATACGACCCGTCTACAACTACTGCTCCTTCTGTTGTATAATTTTATCATGAAGTCTGCAAGATTCAGGCAGATCACTTGACCAAGGCATTACTGAATCCAGCACATTTTGATCTTT
>JAEZUI010000233.1 GCA_023421115.1 Bacillota bacterium
CTCATATCCAGCACACATACACATATCACTTACATCATAATTAATTCTATAGTAAAATACCCCATTTACTAATACTGGCATAATACTTTTATTATAAGATAATATAGCAGGAATTAAGGAACTATAAAAACAGTTATAGTAATAGAACTCTCCAAACGGCTCTATATTGGGTATGATTTTTTTTACTTGCATTAGTCTTTTTCTCCTTTAAGTATATAAATGCAAAAGATATCTAAATTGATCGGATATACTTTAAAGCACGTTCAAACACAAAGGCGAAGTTCCACTTTAATATCATATATGAAGAAAATCTAATAACAATATACTGTAGCTTATTCTTTGCATATACATTAGAGAAGAAATTATAATACTCCTTTTGAACCTGCTTTCTTGAAAATTCCTTCATATCAAGAGAAGCAACGCTTCTTCCTTTTTCCTGGTAAGACTCCTTAGCAATATATTTGTTTTTTACACAATATTCATATAATTCTGTCCCTGGGTAAGGAGTAAAGATACCTAAATGGATAAAGTCAGGTCGACACTCTTTTGTAATTTCAAGCGTTTCTTTAAAATCATTATAGGTTTCACTTGGAATACCTAAAAGCACAAACAGCATTGTGTGTCTGTGATACTTTTTTGCTGCACGCATAGCGCGCTTTACATCATCATTATTGTATTCGCCTCTTTTTAGTATTTCCTTACGTATCCTTTCACTGCCTGATTCTAAGCCTATGTTTACAATTATGATATTTGCCTTTGTAAAATATCTCATGGTTTTCTCTATATCACAAGTAGGGTTTAACCGTATATTTGCTCCATAAGATATTGGCTTTTTAAGACCTTTATTAAACTCAGCAAGCTGATCGCAAAATTCATACAAATATTCTTGTCTTAAATTAATAGCCTCAGCTTCTAAAAATATGGTTTCTGTATCGGGAAACTTTTCAATTATTTCTTTTATTTCACCTATGATATTCTGTGGTGACCTAAACCTTACATATTGACCCTCTGCTACTTGCCTCAAAGCATGATTACAACAATATGTGCAATTAAATGGACAACCTCTTCCGATTATAATATTATGTATGCTGTTTTTATTCTTTATCCACTTTTGCCATATGTCCCTGTCGGGATAGGGAAGTTCGTCAATATTTTTTAAAAATTCTCTTGTCGGATTCTTTTCAATACTACCGTCTTTCCTTTTTATCCATAAGTTTTTTATCCCTGTGGGATCAACTTTTCTCTCAAGCTGCTGAACCAATTCGAGTATAGGATATTCTCCCTCTCCTATGCATATTACATCAAAACTCTCACTAATAGCTTCTTCGGGCTCTAAAGTTGTATGAGCACCTCCCGAAAGAAGCAATATTGACGGATGTTTCTGTTTTATATATTTAGCCGTTTTCGCTATGCTTTTAAACTCCCTAAATACTGCGGAAAATCCAATTAGCTGAGGCTTAAATTGGTTTATAATCGCATCAATCTCATCATCTTTTGTATATCTTGTTACTACAAATACTTCTGTGTTATGACCATGTTTTTTTAACATGGAGGATATGTAAGAAACACCATAATGGATTTCTTCCTGGTTTCTTAAAGGTTTTATTTTATTTGTTCCACCAAGACGCTTCTTTAATGTTTCACTAACAATAAATAAAATATTCATTATCAAAACCCCTATATTTATTAATTATATTATGCATAATAGCCTGTCACATCTTTGCGAGTCCAGTCGGGTAATAGCAAAGGTATGTACATATGTTATCGAAAAATTCCGACCTGATTCTATTAATAAATTCCTCAGAATCAGCTGCTTCTTTTGCAATATATACTGCCTTCTTTGTATATTGAATATCTTTTATAAGAGTATCTAGTATGCAGCCCCTTCCAACAACCTTTAGATGTGTTACTCCAATATTCATAAGATCTTTTATTCTACATAGCCCACACCCTGATGTTGCAAGTGAATATGAAAAGTTCTCCTGTCCCATCTGAGGATTTTGTTTATTCTGCTGGGAATAATTTTGGACGTTTACCATTTTGCTTAATGCCTTCTCTGCTAATTTAAATTTACTGCTTCCCTCTTCGTATCGTTTCATTCGAAATGGGATTTCACAAATAAACGGTAACTCATCACTATGAATACCATTACAAAATGCTCCTGAATATAAACACATGGCATTTAAAATAAACGCTTCATATTCCATTTCATTTAATTTACTATTACTAATTAAATCTTTGATATTCTGTAAAGTTACCTTACGTGGGAAAACCACTCTTGAAATATCAAACTGGTTTACAAACCTTACAGCACTGCTGTTATAAACCTCCACTTCACCACTTACATGTATATCACAGTTTATCCCTTTTTCTCTCAAATATATGATAAATGCAATATCAGCAATAATAAAAGTGTTAAAACCCATATCCATTAAATCCTTTACTATTTCCATCAGCAATGGATACTGACTTTGTACGTAATAATGGGAATTAAACGTAACTTTCACAGGGACACTATACTTTTCCACCATTCTTCTTATTATTTTCATTGAGCCTTTTTCAGTAATATTGTGATAGCCGGACAATGATTCTCTTCTATTAAATGGCATAATATTCGTATATTTCTCAAGCCACTTCATAGGTACATATCCGCAAAAGAACTCATCAGCCCCTGCCTCTACTAGTTTTTCATACGAATATGTATTTGATAGTGGAGTAACAATCTTCATAAATATCATCCTTCCCAAAAAGCTAAATAGGTATATTTTTCCTCTAACAAGAAAGGCTGGACTTTCTTGTTCCTCAACAGAATTCATTTCTAAAACATATGAGACTTAAACAGAGAAAGTCCATTTTAACATTATGAAATGCTAAAATGTAAATAAACTAAATAACCGAATAAACAAGCCTGTCAATACCGGCATCAATATACTCTTTTAGTGTCTCAGACTCAATGAAAAGTGATTTGTTAAAACCAAAAATAGTATTACCTTTACCAATCATATCAAGATGAAAAGGATATTGTAAGTAGAATTCATTACAATAATTGGGACACCCGGACACTACCAAATCAGGCTTTTTTAGATTACAGTGCGCATAAAGCAAGCAAAATGAAGCAGTATTTATTTGATAAAATGGAAAGTGTAAACTATGCCTACCTTCTGGTATTCTTGATTTAACAGGATTATCTTCAAATTCAAATCTGCTGATTCCTAATTTATCTAAAAACTCAATAAAGTGATCTGTATTTAATATATTTTCATCAAAGTTGCAATCACATTTATCATATCCCCACCACCATTTGAGTCGCGGATCCTTTTTCCTTCTATTCAAGAGCCTTCCTAAGACTGGCTGCAGGTTTGAGTATTTCTTTAATATTTCTGGCATACCCCAATCATTTATTACTATCTCAACTTTTCTATTTACACTTTTACACCAATTATCAATTTCATCAAGAATTTTATTTACTTGTTTTATGTAACTCTCGTTTATGCAAGAAAATGAAAGAGTTATTTCAAAATTACTCTCGTAAGCTTTATCCATTAATTTGAGCAGTTGCTGATTATCTGGAAAAATATTAGGACAGAATTCATTTCCTATATATACTCTAGAAAACCTTTTAGAAAAAATTCTGTGTTCTGCAACCTTATCGTTATTGAGATTGTCCTCAATTGCTTTATCAAAAGATTCATCTTCAAATTGTTTGAATAATTTCAAACTATTAATGTTAAATGCAAGTTCTATATTTGACACAAGCTTTTCAAATTCTGAATGGATTAATCCAAATCCACTGAAATTGTACCATTCACTACTCTGCTTTCTTAAATCTTCTGCGAAAATCTTATCTTTTTCATATGGGTATACCTGGTAATCTTCATTTAAAAGTTTATTGGATACCATTTTACGAAAAATCCCTAATTGGTCTTTCATTTCAAAGTACTCAACATATTTATCAATAATCTCATGGTATCTCATAAACGACTCTGAATCCATATTTCCAATTTCAACCTTGTATATATATGAAAAATTGTCTTCCTGAACCTCAACCACTTTACATTTCTCAAAAGTAAACTCATCATATTCGTGTGTATTAAAATTAAGAATTTTTATTTTGCACTTAATACTATCTGTTAATATATCTGCACTTTCAAGCTGAATTGACTTTTTATCAAGATAAATTATTCGTACTTCTTGTTTGTCTATACAACCAGCCACTAGTGCAGGTGGAAATACTATATCCTTCAGCATAATAACCCCCCTATTATGATAGATATCTAAACCCTATATATTTAACCACTTTTTTCATCCTTTTTATTCATTTAAGGTGCTTCAAAAAAACTTTAAAATTGCCATCTCAAAAAATTTGATTTACATTTTTTGCATTGCAAAATAATGTTCCTATGTTTGGAAGCTTATAATCTTCCATGATGGCCTTTGTGACCTAAATGTTGTATAAGTTATTTTTTAAAATGGCCTAAAAGGTTATAATTATTAGCTAATCACCTCTGCCAATCACACCTTTGACATAGGTGTAACTCTCTCTTTCCTTCTGCAAGATTTATGTACACCTCATTCACTGATTCTTTGCTCAAAATCTGTTCAAGAGTTTCTTTGTACAAATTTCCAAATGAATGCATGTGTTTCCAGTCCAAACAGCATAATGTAAGGTCTCCTGTGCATGACACCGATACATCATTCAACATTGCAAAGCAACTTTTTCTTGAATTTATAGGAGCCCTATCATATATATGTTTTCTTGAATCTAAAATAGAGTAAAAAACGCGGTATGAAAAACCAGCATTTAAGTTACACAATCTATTATATTCTTCCATATTATACGCAGATACCATTAGCAACCATAGCTTTGCTTCATGAAGCTCATCCATCATAGTCTGGTTTAGGTAGAATCCATTTGTTAATATATGTGTTTTAGCATTTGGACATTTATCTGTGATGTAGTCAAGAAATTTAAACAACCTTGGGTCAATCATTGGCTCATTATCAATATGAAAGGCAATTACTCCTCTATAATCAATTTCGGAAAGCTCATCAATGGTTTTGTATAATACCTTTGAAGATAGTATGATTTTTTCCTTTTCCCAGGCTGTTGGACATCTTCTATGAAGGTGTGAATAGACACACATATTAGACAACTCAAATGATACTCGTCTCATTTGCTTAAGTATCGGAAGTCTCCTCAACCTTTTATAGCTTTCTTCATTAACCATAATACTGTTAATATACTCTTCTTCTTTTAGATATTGTAAATTTTTATAAACCTCGGGTATTTTCTCTGTATTCTTAAGCAATTCAATTTTATTCATTAAAATTTCGTTGTCGGTATCCTTCATATGTTCCCCCTTATTATCATCTAACTACTTTAAATCACGAGTTACAATACACTAATACCTACTTGCAGGAGATAAATTCATAAATCCTTTCTACTATGTCACTAAATACATCTACATTTTCAACAGCTAAATCTTCATCCTCAAATTCAATGTCCAATTCCTGCTCTATAGCAACTATAAATTTAATAAACATAATTGAATTAAATACACTAGTTACCTTTGTATCAAGGGTAATATCCTTATCAATTTCACAAAACTGGTCTGAACTTAATATTACTTTAATTTTTTCCTGAATGGTCTCACGATTCATACAATAGCACATCCTTTCTACAGGTTAATTTTCAACTTCTTTTTCAACAATCTTAACTATGTCCTTAACATTTCCAAAAAGCTCATAGTTAATTTGTGCGTCATCGAACACTATATCAAACTCTTCTTCGATTGCTACCACAATCTTAATAAAGTTTAATGAATTGACACCTAATCCTCGAAAGTCATTTTCTAACACCTGCTCATCACTCAAATCCTTTTTGTCGGAGTTTTCCTTCAAAATTCTAACAACCTTTTTCTCTATCTCATTCATGATATTTCCTCCTTGTGAATCTAATATTTATAATTTTATATGGGTTATTTTTCGAAATGGCCTAATGTTTTATATTGGTTTTAAAATATAGTGTTTTTCGCCACAGTCTAAACTTATAAGTTTTTTAGAAAATCCATACTTTTCAAATTCATAATCAGGCTCATAATCCAGCACAAATCCTAACTGTTCCTCAAGTACTCTGTAAGCTTCCTTTATTTCATAATTATATTCTATATTTATATGAGGTCCTATAATTATTTGTCCTTCTTTCATTAAGCAGTTTTTTAACCCCTCTAGTAACTTAGCTGAATTGCTAGACGATAGCATCCCCCAAAACTCTCGCATAATTATATTACCCATTTTAGGTAGACCTCCATAATCAAATTCCTCTGCTCTACCATTAAACAAATACAATTCTTCACTATACTTTTGAAGCCTTTTTTTTGCAACATCTAATTGCATAGAACTTGCGTCAATCCCATAAATAGGAGTAACACCTTTTTGAACAAGCTCAACTAATAAATTTCCTCTACCGCATGCAATTTCTAAAACAGGGCCTTCAACAAGATATGGAAGTATCTCTATAGAGAAGTCAGTAAGCTTGGCATATGACCATCTTAAAAATTTGCTAGGAAAATATTCATACATAGTAACTGCATCTTTTACCTTACCACTTAGTATAGGTTCATATAATCCTTGTTCCTTTAGTAAGCCCAATATTTCTTTTGGAAATATTAGGCTCAACCTTATATCTAAAGCTTCTTCAATATTCATTATCCATCTCTCCTATATTAATGTAAAATTCCCGGATTCTCATATTTTCAAAATCCTTCTGTTACAATTTGTAGAATAATATCTTTAAAATTTTTAGTCAACTCAGTAATCTCGCTTTCTTCAAATAAGGCTTTATCGTATTGTGCAACAATTCTAAAATTAGAATATGGCTCTATATAGACTCTAAGCGGCACATTTACATAGCTTTTTTCTTCTTGAAGTTCTATGCTGATATCTAGCTCCTTTATACTTATGTTTTTTGGAAAATTCAAGTATACTAACGTTTTTGTATAAATAGCATCCTGAAGCATTTCAATAGGTATATTACACCATTGTGAGATTTGACTGATATTTACATATTCATAATTGCACATCTTCAAATTATTACTTTGAATCAGTTTTAACCACTCAGATAGCTTAATTTCTTTATTTAATTTTATCCTTACAGGTAAAACATTTGAAAACAATCCTACCACTTTTTCAATACCTTGAATATTTGTCGGGCGTCCAGAGCATATAGTAGATATGATTACATCGTCTTTCTTCTCGCTATAACTATGCAAAAGTGCCCATGCTCCCTGAAATATAGTATACAAAGTCAACTGATTCTTGTTAGCATAATTTTTAATGTGGTTTATTTCATTATCGTCAAGACTTATGGTGTAACCGCATGAATCTATAGTACCTTTGATCTGGTATTTACCTGTTGAATTATCTGTATCGATAAAAAAGTCTTTGAACTCACCTTCCCAGAACTTCTTTGCATCTTCATTATTCTGAGTACTTAGCCAATAGATGTAATCCATATAAGAGCATTTATGGCTAAATTCAATATTTTTTTGACTTATCAAGGATTTGTAAGTCTCTAATAATTCGCCAAATAACACCCCAGAACTCCATCCATCAAATAATGAATTTTGATACTTCAAAATGAGCTTTGATTCTATCGGACTTAGCTTTATAAGTATTACTTTAATTAATGGACAGTCTGAAGTTGCAAAACTCTGCCTTTTCTCTCTTTCCAAATAATTATCGAACTGTTTAAGTAGTTCATACTCATCTAAATTTGAATAGTCAATTTCCTCAAATAATATATCTGCATCGCTGTAAACTACTTGTAAAGGTTCTTTTAATCTTCTCCATAAAAAAGAAGTCCTGAGTATTAAATGCCTATTAACCATCTCCTGCCACGCTTGTCTAAAGCTGACAACGTCAATATGACCGTTAATTGTATAACATAACACCGAAACATCGTTACCTGTGCCTTTATAATTTAAATTCTGCGCAAGAACCATTTTTTGCATAGGAGACAGTTGATAAATAGCTTGAATATTTTCGTTATTTGCAAATAGTTCTTCTGCTTTCAATCTGTCTGATTCATGAGATATTAATGTAAGACTTTCACTTAGAAACCTGTTTTTTTTTAGTCCGGTGAAAATATGATTTTTCACACTTATTACATCTAAAGGTTTATGTACTTCTTTAAAATCAAAGCATCCTTCCTTTACTAATTCATAACAGCATTCTTGCACAGCTTTGGCAAAAGAAGCTATCTCTTCTTCTGTATGAGCAGTAGATATAAAGCATGTAGCTCCTTCCCAAAGATAAAAACCTTTCTCAATCAGCTTATAATATAAAAACCTCAGTAAAGTGGGCTCCTTTTCAATTCTAAATATAAACAGAGACC
Source organism: Bacillota bacterium (assembly GCA_023421115.1). Classification (GTDB taxonomy): domain Bacteria; phylum Bacillota; class Clostridia; order Acetivibrionales; family Acetivibrionaceae; genus Acetivibrio. The sequence continues at coordinate 8,396 of JAEZUI010000233.1, forward strand.
CAAAATGTGCAATTCTTAGTGGTATACTGCATTTTTCAAAGAAGGAATTGAGATAATTTGCAAGTAATGTAGTCTTTCTGTTCAAATCCTCCTGTATTGCATTTCCGCCTCTTTTTAATATATCCAACGTAGCCTTAGCTGCTGCCATAGCAAGCGGATGGTGGCAAAAAGTTCCTCCAGTATGAGCTAAAAACCCACTTGGAGCTGAATTATCACTGAAATTCCAAGTCCCACCATCAACACGATCCATGAATTTAGACTTGCCTGCAAAAACACCAATAGGCAGCCCACCACCAAGTACTTTCCCATAGGTTACAATATCTGCTTCTATATCAAAGAATGCCTGTGCCCCACCAATATTAACACGAAAACCTGTTATTATCTCGTCAAATATTAAAGCTATACCAGCTTCTGATGTAATTTCCCTTAAGGCTTTCAAAAACTCACCCGGCTGTAAGTCTGGATTTCTACTCTGAACAGGTTCTACCAGTACCGCTGCTAATTCATCAGCGTATTGTCGTATTGTCTCAAGAGCATTTTCGTCTGCATATTCTAAAATTATGACATCTTCAACCATGCTGAAGGGCGTTCCCAAACTCAACGGAATAGCATTTTCACTTGAGTTTGTCATATCCTTCAATACATAAATGCCATCAAATGTTCCGTGAAAGGAACCTGAAAATAGTGCAACTTTATCTTTGCCTGTAGTTGCTCGTGCTATTCTTACAGCATTCATTATAGCCTCAGTACCTGAATTACAAAAAGCTACCCTTTCTACTCCTGTTATTTCGGATATCATAGCTGCTACTTCTCCTGGTGTCGTAACTAGAGAACCCAGTATAATTCCATCCTCTAACTGTTCTGCTATCGCCTTTCCTATTTCAGCTCTATTGTATCCAAAAAGATTTACCCCAAACCCCATTGCAAAGTCAACATACTCATTACCATCCACATCGTATATTTTTGAGCCTTTAGCGGATTTTGCAAAAATCGGATAAATCAATTCTTTCCACGATTTGCTGAATCCCTGAGTCATTCGCCCATTTGCCCACACCTGACGGTATTTTTGAGCTAACTGCTTGGATGTTTGTGTTTTTCTTCCATAAGTTTCGATAAGCTTTGCAATATAAGCTCTTTGGTTTTCTGTTAAATTAGAATTTGACTTTACAATGAATTTTTGCAATAAACGATTGTCATCATTAACTGTTGGCTTTTCAACTCTGCTATTTCCTTTATTGGAAGTGCCCTTGTCAATAGAAATTGAAGTTGAAACCTTTCCGTTCAATAGCTGAAGCTGCTGCGACATAATTTCCAACTGAGCATTAATAACTCTCTCAATTTCACTTTCACCTTTAATCTCTGACATCTCTTCCGAGATAAACCTATTTTCACCTTCAGTAACAAAATCAGCAACTTCTGCTACAGGCACGGCCTCTTTTGCTGCCTCTTTATATTCAGAAATATGTATCTTAGCTTGATTATAAATGAAGTCAGCTAGGTTACTTAGTGAATTTAGCTTCTCGAATAATTCCTCAGCGGATAAATCTATGTTGAAGCTGGTTTTTACTTCCTGCTTAAGCTGAATAATAGAAATAGAGTCAATTCCTAAATCAAAGAAGCTTACATTTACGTCAATTTCAGCTACGTCCATCTCAAATAAATTCGCAACGAATTTTTTCAAATGTAATAATATTTTGTTTTTCTCTTCATCTTGAATCAACTGTTCTTGTTCCATAAATCCCTCTCTTAAATTTGTATTAACAGTTTTTTTACTGTCGCCGCCTTGAAGATTAATATTATCAGGTATTTGCAACCAACACCTTTTTTTCTCAAAAGGATAAATAGGTATACTGATTTTATTAAAGATTTCTCCAGTATTTAGCTGTTTCCAATCTATCTCAATCCCACTTACGTATTTCTGTGCAAGGTCAATTAATTGCTTTATATTATAGTTAGAATTATCCCTAACTTGAAAAGGCCCGGTATTAGAACCACTTTTTGAAAAACCATAGTAGATTCCCATTTCTACGTTAGTATAAAGTTTATTGTCCTTTATATGTTCGAGCTTTGAAAGCATATCTTCTATACACTCCCCTAGTATGGCTACACGGTATATGTAATGATCTCTTCCTGTTTGGGCAGTGTAACAAAAGCTTTTTATATCAATGTTTTTGTCCGTTTTTAAAAAGTGAACGAACCTGTTCACGTATTCCATAAGCGCTGCTTCGCTTTTGGCCGATATAGGCAAAACATAATTCTTTCTATCTTCACTGTCAACCTTATAAATTTGTTCAGGTTCTATATATTCCTCTAGAATCATGTGACAGTTTGTACCGCTTAGTCCAAAAGAACTGATCCCGCATCTCCTAGGACTTGGTTCAGAATTATTCCATGGCATTGTCTTATCAGTAACGTAAACAGCAGTGTTGTTAAAGTCAATATTTCTATTTGGCTGAGAAAAATTTATATTTGGAAACAATGTCTGCGTTTTTAAACCCAAAACGCATTTGACCAAACCTAATAATCCTGCTGCCGAATCCAAATGTCCATAATTTGTTTTTACTGACCCTATACCACAAAAATGAGTTTTTGAAGTGTACTTTTTGAATGCATTTGTAATTGCTTCTATTTCTATAGGATCACCTAGTTTTGTTCCTGTGCCGTGGGCTTCAACATAGCTGATAGTTTCAGGGTTAACATTTGCATTTTCCATAGCTTTAATTATTACGCTTTCCTGTGCTGAAACACTAGGTGCTGTAATTCCAATGGATGCTCCATCATTATTGCATGCGCTGCCCTTTATTATGGCATGGATATTGTCCTTATCTCTAATGGCCTTATCAAGAGATTTGAGTACAATAGCAATACAGCCTTCTCCTTGCCCTGTACCATCGGCATCATCGCTAAATGTTTTGGCCCTGCCTGTTGATGAAGCAATATCTGGTATTTCTTCATCTTTAAAGCGTACAGGCTGAATTAAAAGGTTGATTCCCCCTACTAGAACCATCTCGCATTCATTGTCTCTTATAGCCTGGCAAGCCAGATGAACAGCTACCAAAGCCGAAGAACACGCTGTATCAACTGTAAATGATATACCTGAAAGGTCAAGAATATAAGCTATACGGCTGCATATAATGGAATTGATATTGCCCGGTCCAGCCATTATAGCCATATCGGGTTCAATTTCCTTGACTCTTTTATAATATTCTGTTGGATGAGGTTGTCCAAGAAAGACACCTGTCTTTGTCCCTTTAAGCCTGTTCCTCGAATAGCCTGCATCTTCAAAAGCATTCCATGCTGTTTCAAGAAAAATCCTTTGCAGCGGATCCATCAAACTTGCTTCTTTTGCAGATATCTTAAAGAAAGGGTAGTCAAATTTATCTATTTCTTCTAAGAATGCTCCTTCTGTGAATTGATAGTCATCCTTGCTAAAACCTTTTATTCTTAGATATCTATCAACGTCATCCACTCTTCCCCTACTTGGGAAGGAAATACAATCCTTACCGCTATACAAAACATTATATAACTCGTTCATATTTCGAGCATGGGGAAGTCTTACAGACATTCCTATAATAGCAATTTCGTTGCTACTGTTTACTTTTTCAACGGCTATAGGGTTGGATAACTCCCCTGATTTTAATTTATTCAGTGCATTAAATAGTTCATTATTCATATTAACCACCACAGTACAATATCAGAATTTATTTTTTTAAACATCTAAATTACAATTTCCTAACAATCCTGCATAGAGCTTGAAAAATTCCTCCATCTTATCAGCTCGCAAAAGTGGATCATTATAAAAACAATTGAATAGAAGTCCATTTCCCGCTTCTTCACTTACCTCCACTAAAACGTTATAAACATTCATTAAATTGTCCTTAGAGACTACTCCTGACTTATATATAAAAGGTATTATCGATTTAGGATGCTTTATAAACTTCAACCTGCTAAGATTAGCAACTTTATACAACTTGCTCCCCTCCTGAATTTCAAGGGCATTATTTACAATATTAAAAAGTTTTTCAATCCCCTGCACTTCATTGATATCTATCTCCAAAGACAAGGCCTTATCGCCATACTTATCTGCAAGCGTCTGGATTTTAACACATGGATTTTTGCTAAAGTCTGAAACAACCAACGCGAACAGAGACAATAGTATATCCCACTCGTTAACTCTATGCTTGTATGCTAAATTTCTAACTTCTTGAGCTTCGCTTTCTTGCAACCTGAATACAAACCCTGTTTCTTTTTCAGAATTAGGAGTATCCCTAAAAAAGTCTTCGTGAAAAGCCATTGACAGATCCAGTTTCAGAGCCTCAGATTCAACCTCCAACTCCAGTAGATACTCTGATAGGGCCTTAATCGTGGTATATTTAAAAAAGTCGGTAACTTTTATATCAGGATACCTAGAACTCAGTTGAGAGTGGATTTTAACAAGTATAAATGAATTGCCACCTATATCAAAAAAGTTGTCCTCTAAGCTAAACCCAGATACATTTAGATTTTGGGACCAAACATCATATAAATATGCCTCAACCTCATTTTCAGGAAGTACAGCAACAGATTTTATAGCTGTATCTGGCTCGGGTAATGCCCTAATATCTGCCTTTCCGTTTGGAGTAAGGGGTATAGAATTCACCTTTACATAAAAAGCCGGCACCATATAGTCAGGCAGATTACGGACCAAGTAGTTCTTTATATCACTTATTTCCATATCATGTTCAGAATTATAGTATGCACATAAATATTTGTCCTCATTATGCCCTTCTTTAGCAACAACAACTGCAGTTTTTATTCCCGGATAATTCAGAAGATTTTTTTCTATTTCCTCAATCTCTACACGGAAGCCTCTTATTTTTATCTGTGAATCAATCCTGCCGACGTACTCAATAATTCCATCTTCTAGGTAAATTCCCAAATCACCTGTCTTATAAAGCCGTGTCAAGGATTCATTATCAAAAGGGTTGTCAACAAAGCGGTTTTGCGTCAATTCAGGACGTCTTATATATCCTGGTGAAACACCTATCCCTCCAATATATATCTCTCCTGTAACTCCAACGGGACAGATCTCCATTTCCTCGTCAAGTATATATATCTTCATATTCTGTGCAGGTATTCCAATTGGTACCGAACTCCTGTCGCCTTTATACGGGTTGAATTCATGTATCATACACCCTACTACAGTCTCTGTAGGGCCATACTCGTTGTATATACTGACCTTACCACCAAATTTCTCATATACCTTATATGCTAATTCCTTAGTAAGCTGTTCGCCTCCAACAATAATTTTTTCTATAGCTGATTTTGAGCAGTCCATATCAAGAAACAGCCTTAAATGGGTAGGTGTGGCTTTAATGACATTTGACAATTCATCATTTATAACGTCATTTAACACGTTGATTTCTTTAGGATAAATTATAATAGTATTTCCGCTTAACAAAGGTGTAAATATTGAAGTTACTGTCATATCGTATGCAACTGAAGAATATAGTGGAAAATACACCGGTTGTTTCTCAAAGTAATGCTTAATAGCCCACTCTATATAATTCACTACGCCTTTTTGCTTTATAATGCACCCTTTCGGCTTTCCAGTAGACCCTGAGGTATAAATAATGTAGATCACATCCTCAGGTCCTGATTTTTGCTCTATGTACACTTCTTTATTTGAGGATAAATCTAGTTTGTCAACATCAACTGTACATATCTCTCGAAGTTCATCAGTCTGTATGGAGCTTTCAGTCAATAGCATTTTACAACCGCAGTCCTCGATCATAAACTTTTTCCGTTCATGCGGGAAATCTGGATCAATAGGCAAATATGCCGCACCAGATTTTAAAATGCCCAATATACCTATTATAAGCCAAGGTGAATTGTTCATCATCAACCCAACAATTTCTCCTCTGTTTACACCAAGCTTTATAAGTCTCCTTGCAAGGCTATCAGACCTTTGTTTCAGTTCATGGTATGTTATCCTATCACTTCCATGTATTATTGCAATTCCGTCTGGTACATCCTGTACACATTTATCAAATAATTCCTGAATTGTCTTTTCGGAAGAAAACTCACTAGCTGTATTGTTGTAATCACGGATAAATCTTTTTTTATGCTCGGATGATACTATTTTGATATCTTTGATACAAGCATAGGGATTCCGTATGACAGCAATAATTATACTCTTAAAGTAGCTTATGTACCTGTCGATAGTACTCTTTTTAAAGAGCTTAGAGCAATACTCAAATTCTAATTCTAGAATACCACTCTTTTCTGTCGCAAAAAGAGTCAAATCAAACTTTGATGTTTTCCTATCATACTTATATTTTGTCAGACTAGCACCGGGAATCTTCAAATCCGATGCTTCTACATTTTGCATAATAAAAGCTACATCAAAAAGTGGATTTCTGTTTGTATTACGCTGTATGTTCAGATCATCTATAATATCTTCAAACTGATAATCCTGGTTTTCAAAAGCTCTTAGCACTTTATCCCTTATATGAAAAAGATATTCTACAAATGTTTGTCCTTTAGTGAGTCTTCCTCTGATAGGGAGCGTGTTAGCAAACATACCTACCATATCATGTATATCAGGGTGAGTTCTTCCTGATGTAACCGTTCCAATTACTATATCCTCCTGGTCTGAAAGCTTATTAAAAAGAATGAAGGATATTGAAATTAAGAGCATAAAAATAGTACAATTTTCCTTTTGTGCAAGCTCATTAAGCTGCTTTACAGTCTCTTTTTCAATTGTAAAGCCTATTCTATCACCCTCATAACTCTGAATATCAGTTCTTACGTAGTCTGTATTAAGATTCAGAGCAGGTATATCATATATAAATTCGTCTATCCAATACTGCTTCTGCTTCACAAACACACCACTATTCTTTTGTTCAAGCTGCCATTGGGCGTAATCCTTGTAACTCTTACTAAATACAGGCAACTTATCCTTAGAGTATATCTTGAAAATATCATTAACCAAAATGCCAGAGGAAAAACCATCGGATATTATATGGTGCATATCAACCACAAGTATGTGTTTATTTTCTTGCAGACTTATAAGGCCTACTCTAAACAAGCATGGCTTACTCAATTCAAAAGGCCGTGCAAACTTCTCAATAACCTTTTGAATATTATCTTCCGTCGCTTTTAACTCCTCAAACTTAAAATCTACATCTTGATAGATTTTTTGAAAAATATCATTTTCCTTCAACTCAAAAGCTGTCCTTAAGCTTTCATGACGCGTTATTAAGCTGGAAAAAGTAGTGTTTAGCCTGTCTTTATCTATACTGCCTTCTATCACATAGGCTTCAGTCATATTATAGCTAATACTATCTGGATTCATCTGGTGTAGAATATAAAGACGCTTTTGTGCTGATGACAGGCAATAAAGTTCCTTTTCCTGTGCCTTTGGAATGTCCAAATACAATTCCTTACTACCATTCCTGATGTACTCAGCCAGCTGTCTTACAGTGGAGCTTTTGAACACCTCGTCAACAGGTACCCTTATACTGAATTCCTTATATAACTTTGAAACTAATACTGTTACCTTAAGCGAGTGCCCTCCTAGCTTGAAAAAATCAGACTCTACGCTAATACGGCTTTCTTCAATTGACAAAATTTGTGACCATAAATAGGCTATTCTCTTTTCTACTTCGTCCCTTGGAGCAATATATTCCTCCTCAAAATTTAATTCTACTTCTGCTAATCTTTTGTAATCTACTTTACCGTTTGGAGTTAACGGTATATCAGGAATCTGTATAAACAAAGATGGAATCATGTACTCCGGCAACTCAGCAGAGAGATAGTTGCGTAAATTCGTTAAATCAATTCTGCTTTCAGAAACAATATATGCAGTTATTATTTTCTCATCTTCCGTAGCCTCCCGAACCACAATAATTGCTTCATTAATACCGTTATACCCTGATAGTCTAGCTTCAATCTCACTTATTTCAAGCCTTGATCCCCTTATTTTCACCTGCTGGTCATTGCGGCCTAAAAACTCTATTGAACCGTCAGGAAGCCATCTTCCCATATCACCAGTCCTATACATTTTCTCTCCGGTACGATAAGGGTTATTTATAAACCGTTCTTCTGTTAATTCGGGTTTGTTCAGGTATCCGCGAGCTATACCTGTTCCCCCTACAAATATCTCTCCTGGAATTCCAATTGGCTGTAGTTCGCCATAATTGTTCATAATATATATACTGGAGTTATTTATCGGTCTCCCAATTGGAATGGTATATTCATAGGTTTTTTCCACAGGCATCCACGACGAAAAAGTAGTGTTTTCCGTTGGTCCATACATGTGAAGTATTTTGAGGCTCTCATATTTTTTCCTTATATTGTTCAAGTATCTTGGCCTGACAAGATCTCCCCCCACCAGGAAGTACCTAAGATTCTTAAAGGCACTGTCATTGCAAGAGGCCACCTGATTAAACAATTGGGGTATCAGGTGCAGGATTGTTATATTATTTTTATTTATATAGTCCCCGAGTTGGAAGGGATCAAGCAAGATCTTATCGTCTATGATATGCAAAGTTAAGCCGTTTAATAATGAAACCCAGACTTCAAATGTTGTTATATCAAATACGAATGACCCTGTCATAAGTAAATGGTCCGACGGTTCCACCTCAATAAAATTCATACCTTTCACAAGGCTAACTACGCCCCTGTGCTCAATCATTACACCCTTAGGATTTCCCGTAGAACCTGAAGTGTAGAGAATATAAGCAAGCGAGTTAGCTTTTTCTTTGCCCAAACTAGCTTTGAAATTTTCTACATTATTAGAAGTGACATTTCTTAAATCAATAAGGTCACCCTTGAATCCCATTTCTCTTATCTTACCAAAGTAATCCTCAATTGAAAGAATCAACTCCACTTGTGAATCTTCAAGCATATACCTTGTCCGGTTTATAGGATAATTAGGATCAAGAGGTAGGTAAGCACACCCTATTTTTATTATTGCCAGTAAACCTACTATCATTTCCGGTGATGAATGAGCCATAATTCCAATAATTGAACCTGCTGCAACTCCTATCTGAATCAGACCAGAGGCTAGTTGATCGGATATATAATCCAACTGTCCATAGGTTAAAACTTCATTATTATATCGTATAGCCTCCTTTTGAAAAAAACCCCCAGTCACTTCTTTAAATATTTCATGTATAGTCATATCCCTAGGATAGGATATTTCTGTATTGTTGTATTCCTCTAGGATTTTTTCCTCTTCATACATTGTTATGATTTTGTATTCTTTTATCTTCTTAGTCGAGTTCTCAATAATTTGGGAAAAAAGCAGTGAAAAACGGTTTAGTAAGGACACTATAGTATTATCTTCAAACAAACATGCGTTGTAATCAATTTCCATACTTAGTTCATCATTATGCTTCTTAAGAAGAAAAATCATTTCATTTCCATATTCATCACAAAAGCTTTTGATCTGGCTCTTTTCATTAATACTATCTAGCATAAAAAAGTATTTAAATATACCAGTGTTTTTATGTAAGTCTAATTGATTGATTATTTTCCTTATTGGATACATATAGTGCTTATATCCTTCTAAAACCTGCTCTTTTACTTGCGCAAGCAGCCCTCTAAAACTATCCTCGCCATTTATGCTGGTGCTTATTACTATACAATTCTCATAATCCAAATTTTGACTTTCCAAAAGTGGAATAGCTATACAAAGGTTATTTTCTCCGGTTACCTTGTGCAGCAAAACCTCAAATACCGCCAGCATAAATACAAAAATTGAAATATCATCATTCCGGCAAATTTTCAGCAATTTTTGGCACTGAATACTTCCAAGGCTGATACAACAAAGCTTTTCCTCTCTTTTATTGGTATTTGGAAAGTCATATAGCACACCAGTGCTGTTAAAGTCACGTGATAATTGACTAATCCAATATTCTTTTGCCTCTATCAATGAATTGTTATCGTAAAACTTACCCATAAGCACCCTCTACATTATTCAAAGTCGAAATCAATAGTTGAAGTAAAATTCTCGGACTCATTGTTGGAATAAATCAGGCTCTCTATATAGCACTCAGTATTGTCGGCCAAATCCTCCAATGTTTTCAAAAAATCTCTCATCATTTTTTCTATTTCATTTTTTTCAAAAATTTCTTGTTTGTATTTAATACATACCTCATACTCTTCGAACAGCCTTATTTCAATAGTTATATCAAAGTTGGTTTTCATTTTATTGTTATCAAATTCGATAACTTGAAGAGTATTGTTTTTAAGCAGCAGTTCCATATCCACAGGATAGTTCTCAATAACCATTATTGAGTTGAATATGTCTTCGTTTGGGTTGCACAAAACATATTTTTTTATTTCCGATAAAGGAGTCTGTTCAAAGTCGCTCCTAGCCTCTAAATCTCTGTTTATTCGGCTTAAAAGTACTTCGACGGTATCTCGAGACTGAAGTTTAATTCTCAAAGGTATGGTATTTATAAAGAGTCCAATAATTCTATCAACCTCTTTTATATGTAAGTTTCTACCCGACACAACAGTACCGATTAAAACATCCTCAGAATAACTATATTTTTGAAGGCATATTCCCCAAGCTGTATAGAATATGGATGCAATTGTCACTTCTTTTTCCTTTACAACAGAATTCAACTTATCAGCAATCTGTACGCATATTTTTGAGCCGTAAGCACCAACATTGCAGTTTCCGTTAATATTACCCGTTTTTCTTTTTGCCACAGGCTTCAATTTATATCCATTTAAATATTCCTTCCAAAAGTTCTCTGTAATATCCCTATTCCTAATTAGTTTAATAAACTCCTTATAGCTTGTCTTATGCACTGCCTCTAGAACTTTGTTCCCACTTAAATAAATATATGCCTTCAAAAATTCATTGAGAAGTATCCCGTTGCTCCACCCATCATATAAAATATGGTGATTGTTAATTATCATATGAAACAGATTATATTCTTCACGCAATAGAGTAATACGGAACGGAACATTTTCCAAATCAAACCCTTTTTTGAGTTCCTCATACTTGATTTGCTCTATAACATCATTTTTGAAATTATCTCTAGGTTCAGCAAAATCATGATAAGTAATTGCAACCTCATTTTCTTTAAGAATTATCTGTATAGGAGATTTTAGTCCTTCCCACCTGAATATTGTCCTCAATGCAGCATTACAATCCATCACATACTGCCATGCTTTTTTAAATAAAGTAAGCGACACTTCTCCTTTAAGTTTTATGTGTATCTGCTCAAAATACTGGTCTTGACCATCATTTACAATATAATCATAGAGCATTGCTTCCTGCATGAAGGATAGCCCTATTATGTCTTCAACATTATTAGCATCAATTTTCATGATTTACTCCTGATAAACTCCGATAGTCTTTCAATACCGTCTTCAATTTGTTTAACTGTAAGGTTACAGAATGCAAGCCTCATTTGATTTTGCCCCTTATTCTTGTCTATACAGAACATATACATAGGGCAAAAAATTACAGATAACTTTTCTACACATTCAAGAATCATATTATCAGTCAACCGAAAAGGTACATCAACAACCATAAAGAATCCACCTGAAGGCTTTTCCCATTTCTGTCTAGAACCCATGCAACAATCTAAAGCCTTTACCATGGCATCCCTGTTTCTCTTACAGTTTTCAACTTTTGGTTTGCAGAAAGCTTTTAGAGAATAATTTTCTTTTTGTATAACAGCTCCCGCCATTGCTTGCAGCAAGGTTGACGTATTGACAGTAATAAAGCTCTTAACTTTTTTACACTCCTCTGAAAGACGGTATGATGAATTACCACGTTTTATCTTCCCATCAGCCACCAGATATCCCAATCTCATTGAAGGAAAAATGGTCTTTGAAAAACTCCCTATATGAATTACCCTTTTGTATTTATCAAGAGCTTTTAATGTAGGTATTTTCCCGGTATCATAAATATAATAGCCGTAAGGGTTGTCTTCAACGATATAGAAGTCATACTTTTGAGCCAATTCAATCATTCTTATTCTTTCATTAAGAGGCATGTACCCCCCTGTGGGATTATGAAAATCAGGAACCTCATATATAACTTTAGGCCTCTTTCCCTGCTTAATTAAACCTGTAATTGTGGTTTCTAAATCATCTATATCCATACTTTGTCTGCTTCTTTTAACTGTGCATACAGTTATTCCTGCAATTTTCGCATACCCTATAAAACCAATGTATGATGGCTCGCTTACAAGAAGAACATCCTTCTGAGATGAAAAAAGGGTATTTATAACAATAGCCATTGCTTCTTGGGCCCCATCCGTAATAATAATATCCTCGGGGTTTACAATAATCTGTTCGTCATTATATAAAAGTTTGGCTATAGCTTCATTTATTATCCCTTTTGTAAGGTTGTACTGTCCTAAATAATTAAAATAATCGTTTAAATCCATGTTCTGTGGTTTATTATTTCTAACAAACTCCTTTACACCTAGAACAACCTCCTCTACGTTAAAAAACTCCTCTCTGGGCCTCCCTGAGCCAAATGAAATCGCAGACTGATGTTTTATGCTTATTTCATTTAGAAAATTCATGGATTCAAGATATGTGTCAAATAAGTTATTATTCATATTCACCCCTATATAAATTTCTCAAATTGTATCTCTGTCTAAATATCTATACACTCCATTTTTAATAACTCCACTATCGCTTTCAATTGTTTGGCGTTCTTCTCAACACATGGAAATGACCCACTGTTACGCCATAGCTCATCTATTGATTCATCTATACTTACAATAAGCTTTTTTATTTTATCAATCTCTAAACATGTATCATTAATTGTGCAGTTGGACATATTTATAATTCCTCCCCTAATTCCATAACACGTTTTGATTTCAGTTCACTCCTAGGTAATTCACCATATTTTTTTAGTGTAACAGTAAAATTCAGAAAAGTTTTATTATATATTCTTTCACTGAGGCTTTCCCTTATCTGACCATATTGTGTTTCATCAACTCCGTTGGCGGTTTCAACCATTAGCTCAAGTTTCTTGCTTCCTTCACCTACATTAATTATATACTCTCTGCCTAACTTTACCTCATTTTGTATAATGTCTTCAATAATAGCAGGAGTAACAAAAGTACCCCTCACCTTAAATAAGTGGTCAACTCTGCCCTTTACTCCGCCTTTCAACATACGGTAAGTTCGATTGCACTTACAGGACTTATCCTGCCAACAACCCAAATCATTAGTATTGAACCTTATACATGGCCTACCCTTCCTATTAAATGCAGTTATAACCAAATAGCCGTATTTATTTGGTTCTGTTATAATTTCATGGGTATCAAAATCTATAATTTCCACAAAGAACATAGTTTCATTTATATGTAATCCCCCGCACTTTTCAGAACATTCAAAGCCCCATGCCCCAACTTCAGTTGCACCAATATGATCAAAAACATCACAGTCCCATTGTGTCTCCATTTCTTTTTTTGTAGAAGGAATCATTGCTCCAGGTTCACCTGCGCATATTATTCTTTTTACCGAGGTCTTTCTTAAGTCGATGCCTTTTTCTTTTGCTATCTCTATCAGCCGGAAAATATAAGTGGGAGTAGATATAATAGTTGAAATCTCAAGCTCCTGAATCTTTTCCAGCCTTTGCTGAGTAGTAAGCCCACCAGCTGATACTATCTCTGCTCCAATTTTTTCGCACCCGTAGTGTGCTCCCCAAAATCCAATAAACAGGTTATAATTAAATGCTATTAAAACCCTGTCACACTCTCTAACAC
>JAEZUI010000243.1 GCA_023421115.1 Bacillota bacterium
TATGCGACATCCTGTCGCGAGACGCTAAAAATGCCATCCGTGGCATTTTTGCTTCAAATTATCAAGCTTTCGGCAACAGCTTCTAATGCTCAGGTCAAGTAATTGCGTCATTTGACACTAAAACAGGTTTCCAACTTAATTAGGATTTTTAGGCTATTTTATTGTTATAACTTTTCAATATAGGACTTACAATAACTAGCATTTTTAAATTCTGTATTGTACTAAAAACCCAACAAATAACACGAACGTGTTATTTGTTGGGTTTTTTACTTTGTTCAAAAGGGCAGAATTGGTGGGCGATAAGGGACTCGAACCCCTGACTTTCACCACGTCAAGGTGACACTCTACCAGCTGAGTTAATCGCCCGTATTACATTCGCAATCTAGATTATAATAATTTATTGCCAGATTGTCAATAAATTTTTTTGACTTTAAGGTGCATATTCTAAGAGTGTACCTGATTATCTAAGGAACCGGTGCTCTAACATTGGTGGTAAAAAACCCTTAAGGCTTTTTTTATAAATTTTATATTAACCGGTAAGTTAGGTCCCTTTTCACCATCAACACTTAGGATCATATCTTTGTCGGCCTTAATTTCACATGATTTTGCTTTTAGAGTTATTACATGTTTACTGTTAATTGATTCATTGCTCAATACCTTGAAGAATATACTTGCCAAATCAATATGTTTGCAATTCTTTATAAGGGCAATATCCATTAGCCCATCGGAATAATCTGCGTCCTTCAGAATGTTATTGAAGCCCGCAACGTGTTTTCCGTTTATTATTACAAACATAAGTGCCTCTTCTTCAATAACCGTCTCTTCTGTCTTTAAAGTCAACAATACGGACTTCATATTTGCAACTTCACTAAGAGCTTTTAAATAATAAGCAAAGGGCCCAAAATTCCTCTTAAGGTCACTGTTAGTATTGAAGGAAACATCCACAAATACACCGCCGGCACATGAACTTAAGAAATAGTTTTCATCATTAATCAAGCCAACATCGACTTTAACAGTCTTACCGTTAAGAATTGCATCAATGTTTTTATCTATGTCTGAAGGAATATTGAGTATTGCAGCAAAATCGTTACACGTTCCCGATGGAATTATTCCTAATGGAACAGATAACTTTAACTTTAGCATAAGATTACTTACATAATTCAATGTGCCGTCTCCACCGGATGCAATAATATACTTATAGCTATTATTCTCCAACAAGTTTTTAAGTTCATCGGCTTCAGCTTCACCAATTCTATATGGTTGAAGCAATATACCTTCATTTTGGAATCTACCCAATATATGATCAATTTTCTGAGTAATACTCCTATCGCCGGATAAAGGATTATAAATTAAAATAGCCTGTTCCATCATAATTACCCTTCTTGCCATTTACATATTTCAGTATTTACATGGTATACTTTTAACACTTACTTAGGTATGACTAAAAATTAAGTCACTACTTCGGATAATGAAAAAATTTGACTGATGATCCTTATGCAACACTAGAACAGGAAGTTATTTTTTCATTATCCTTTACAGCTTACTATACTATTATATTTTTTGCAACAATTATTGGGAATTTTGAAGTTCCTTTTAGATGTATTCCCTTTGATAAAACAACACCCTTGTCAAGTATAGTATTCTCAATATTAACATCCTCTTCCAGAACCGTCCCCTGCATAATAATACAGCTTTTAACATGCACACCTTTTTTGATGGTAACACCTCTAAAAAGTACCGAATCTTCCACTTTTCCTTCAATTATGCATCCATCTGCCACAATTGAATTGGTAACTTCAGCTTCATCATTGTATTTAGCGGGTGCTTCATCCTTAACCTTTGTGTATATTTTACCTTCACTATCAAAAAGCTCCTTGCGGATGTCAGGATTCAACATCTCCATATTTAGTCTATAGTAAGCATTTATTGTGCTTATGTTTCTCCAGTATCCGTTAAATTTATATCCATATATATTTAAGCTATCTATTTTTTTAATAAGTATATCTTTAACAAAATCATATTTTCCATGAGCAGCACATTCTTCAAGAAGTGCAATTAATAGTTCCCGCCTCATTAAGTATATACCCATAGAACATGTTTTAAACTTAGGATCGTTGTGTTTCTCCTGAAAATCCTTAATTTTTCCGCTCTCGTCCATATTCATTGAACCCAAGTGTACCAATTCTTCAGAAGGCAAATCGGCCATATCCCTATAGGCAATTGTTATATCTGCATTACTGTCCAAATGGTACTCAAGCATTTCATCAAAGCGCATATTATAAATACAATTTCCCATTGCAATAATTACATATTCCTCAAAACTGCGCTTAAGGAAAGTAAGATTGTGAAACATAGCATCGGCGCTACCCTGATACCAACCGGAATTTTCGCCTGTCAGAGATGGAGGAAAGATGAAAAGCCCATCATTTCTTCTGTCCAAATCCCACTCTTTTCCCGAACCTAAGTGGTCCATCAGTGAACGAAAACTATACTGAGTAAGAACTCCAATATTGGTAATTCCAGAATTAACCATGTTTGATAGGGCAAAATCTATCATTCTGTACTTTCCGGCTACCGGAACAGCAGTACTTGAACGCGTTTCAGCCAGTTCTTTCAGTCTGTTATTTTTTCCTCCGGTCAGTATTAATCCCATTGTACTTTTCATTCACATTCTCCCCCCTTTAAAACACTTCTTCCCGATACGATATTTAAAGAACATATTTCATCTTTAGTAATACCTAAATCAATCACTACATTCTTACCGATATTACAATCATCAGGAATGCAGGCTCTATCTCCTACAACAGTTATTCCGGAATCATAAATAGAAGGTTTTAACTCATTTGGCACATTCTCTCCAAAGCCCATTTTTACTCTATTTCCCACCTTCACATTTTCACCTAAAATGCACTGGCTGATACATGTATCCTTTCCTACAAAGGAATCGGACATTATTATTGAATCTTCAATAACCGCTCCCTCTGAGATATATGCGCCCGGAAATATAACGGAATTCTTTACTTTTCCGTAAATCATACAACCTTCGGAAACAATTGCTTTTTTGATACTTCCTTCCGGTCCAATATAGTGTGCGGGCTTCACCGGATTTGGAGTGAATATCTTCCATGCGGGATCAAAAAGATTAAAATCAGGTACTCTGCTGATTAAATCCATATTTGATTCCCAAAAGGCTTGAATTGTGCCCACATCACGCCAGTAACCAACGAAATTGTAAGCCCACATATTTTTTCCTTCATTTAACATCATAGGAATAATATTTTTACCAAAATCGTGATCTGATTGCTGGTTTTGATCATCCCTTATCAGATAATCCCTTAATACTTCCCAAGTGAAAATATACACTCCCATTGAAGCAAGATTACTTTTTGGATTGGCAGGTTTCTCCTCAAACTCATAAATTTTCCCGTTTTCATGAGTATTCATTATGCCATATCTTGAAGCTTCCTCCAAAGGTACCTTTATTACTGAAATTGTGGCATCAGCATTATTCACCTTATGAAAATCAAGCATTTTTGAATAGTCCATCTTGTAAATATGGTCTCCGGACAATATAACAACATATTGTGGTGAATGCTTGTCAACATAATGAATATTTTGAAAAATTGCATTTGCAGTTCCTTTATACC
>JAEZUI010000092.1 GCA_023421115.1 Bacillota bacterium
CAACGTTGAAAATTATACCTAATCTATTAATCTATTTACATTTGATGACCTTAAAATGCTGATATTTACTTGATGGCTTTTCATTCGTTTGCATAAGAATGCGAATTAATTATCGTCTTTATGCTCAAAAAAGGCAAAGAAAAAACAAGTGGAATATACTTTGGATCATAAGTGTGAAATTCATAATACATATTCCAGTGATAATTACTTCCCTTTTGCGTGCGTGGATTGTATTAAAGGAAAGTGCAGAGTAGCCCTTTTAAAGATTATTGCAATAAAATACAGATTGGAAAATATTTCTTACATAATGGTTATTTTTACACGTATGTCGGCTATACCCGAATAGGTGTTAGCAGGGCAACTCTTTATAGATATATATAAGTTTATTTGAAAATAGGACATAATACCAAAATATTACATTCGCCTTTCAGCACATTGCAAGGATGCTCCCACTACCCTCATATAAACCAACAAATTATCTTTTAAATGCTTCACTTCCTTGCTTATAAACTTTACTTAAGACTCATTTCATATTCCTTTACCCGCCTATAAAAAGTGTTGCTTTTCATACCTAACCTTTTCATACCCTCTACAGCAGTTATATTATTTTGTTTCCAATCAGCATATATAGATTTAAAGCTTTCACTGATTGCTATTTTTTTTCTGCCGAATTTGATGCCTTTATTAAGTGCAACCTTAATGCCTTCTTCTTGTCTTTCCTTTATTCTTTTACGTTCGTCTTCAGCCATATAGCTTAACAGCTGCAGTATTAAGTCTGAGATCAACGTCTCAATACCATTCAAATCCTTATACTTTGTAGTATTCAGTAGTGGCATGTCTAAAACAACAATATCAATTTTCTTGACCTTTATTAATTCCTGCCATTCATCTAATATCATCTGCTTGTTTCGTCCTAGTCTATCAAGAGATTTAATATATAAAACATCACCACTCCTAAGCATACGTTTCATCAATTGGTATTCTGGTCTTTTAAAATCTTTACCGCTGGCTTTTTCTATAAAAATGTAATCATCTTCAATTCCAATTTCTTTAGCTGAGGCAATTTGTCTTTCTAAGGATTGGTCTTTGCTGCTGACCCTTGCATAGAAAAAATTTCTCATAAGTTTGTTAGTCTCCTGTTAAAATTCTATACAAAAATTATAAATCTATTTCTTAAAGTATACAAGTTGATTGCCATATTGCAAATAAAAATATGTTATAATTATGACACACAAAAATTGCGGCAAATAGCCTCTTTCAAAAAGTATACTTTTTGAAAGGGTAATAATTACTTTGACATTTCTAGTCAAACTTAAATTGAACAACTCGAAAAGTATTGATATAATATAGAATAGTAATATTTACAAGCAAAATAAACATATTTATACTTTGGGAGAACTGAGTATGTATTGTCCAATTAATATAGAAAGGGCAAAAAAGTATGGAAGTAATTATTGGGAAGTATTCAGTCCCAAAGTTAATAGAATTGTTCGTTGCTATAGTGACCTTGAGTATGAACATTACATACTTGTTGAAACTAATCCAAATATAATTGCTTTTTGTGAAAAGCCTCTTAAGATAACATATAATCTTGACGGAATAAATATTGAATCGCTGATTGATATGTGGGTTAAATATAAGGACGGAACAGAATACCTTATTAAAACAAAGTATTCATCAGAATTAGATCCGAGTAACCCAAAGTTTGAAAGATCAATTAGACAAACAAAATCTCAGCAACTATGGTGTAATGAAAACGGCTTTAATTATGAAATTAGAACTGAAATTCATATAAGGAATAATCCTCTATATATAGCTAATATGAAAACTATTCTCTCATATTTAAAAAGAAATTTGCATCCCATTGAAACAGATATTCTTTATATTAAAAAAGCTATCTACGAAAAAAAACTCTCTATAAATAAAATAAGCACTTTATTACCTGAAATACCGGTAGAAAGAATAAAGCAATCTATTGCCTTAATGATTTATATGGGCATGGCAGCAGCTAACATAGATACACTTGAATTTGGTATACAAACGGAGGTGTGGTTAAATGCCGAACAAAAGATTAATACATAATATGCATACTGATGAACAGGATTTAGATTATACTAAGTGGTCTCCTGTTCTTATTGATAATCTATCGCCAGAAGATCAAGATTTGTTTTCCAGAAGAAAGGCAGCAGTTGAAGCATACTTAAAAAACGAAATATCTGTTAAGGAGATATGCAAAGCATCAAAAATAGAAAGAACTGAGCTCTTTCGCCTGATTAAACGTTGTTTTCAACTTGATGGTAGTGGATCTATTTGGGGTTACAGAGCCTTAATTCCTAGGAACAGAATCAATAAGTATGTAAGAACAAACATAACAAAAGACAAAAGTGATAGATATATATCAAACGTAGGTTTATTTGAAAATCTTCTTGAAAAACATCCGTATATAAAAGAAAAGATTATATCCATTTATTTTGACCTTAACAACGATACTATAAAAGAACCCATAATAAAACTTAAAAATCTTCATAAAAAGTTTTTGGATGAGTGTCGCATTGCTGGGATAAAACAAAGTGATTATCCGTTTAATACTCAATCTCTAGGGCGCATTTCACTTTATCGCTTCATAAAAAAGCTTGAAAATGAGTATTTTTATCAGTCTTCAAAGAGGCATGGAGATGCAGCCGCACGACATGCACGAACAACTGGAATTGGAACCCGAAATTCATCAGTTATTGTTAGACCTTTTGAGCGTGTTCAATTTGATGGTCATAGAATAGACGTTATGATATCTATATCTTTTAAAACACCGGAAGGGGATGAAATAACTGCAGTAATAGAGCGAATATGGCTTCTTGTCATTATTGATGTTGCAACAAGAGTTATCCTTGGTCACTATATAAGCTTGAACAGAGAATATACCACAAGTGATGTCCTCCATTGTATACGAAATGCTGTTTTACCTAAGAAATTGAAAACACTTACTATACCTGGACTAAAGTACCCTGAAAATGAAGGATATCATTCATTAGAAATTCCAGAAACAGCATGGGGACTATGGGAAGAATTCTGTTATGACAATGCAAAAGCTAATTTATCTAATCTTGTAAGGAGCAGGTTAACAAGGATAGTTGAGTGTGCAGTAAATCCTGGCCCTGTAAATATGCCTGAACGTAGGGGAATTATTGAACGCTTCTTTGGAATTCTTGAAGAAAACGGATATCACAGAATAGTAAGTACAACAGGAAGTAACCCGGACGATCCAAGAAGAAAGAACCCTGAAAAAAAGGCTGTTAAATATAAAATTACTGCTGAAGAGCTTGAAGAACTTACTGATGTTTTTATTGCAAACTATAATCACACCGAAAATGCTGGCATTAATTACTTAACTCCTATTGAATGCATGAAAAAAAGAGTGTCAAAAGGAATGATACCCAGATTGATGCATGAGGAAAAAAGAAGTGAAGTAGCATTTTTAACTCTGCAAGACCAACGAGTAATCGTGGGCAATATAAAAAAGGGGAAAAGACCTTATATAAATTATGAAGGAGTAGAATACAGGAATGATATCTTGGCCAGGAGTGCAGAATTAATTGGTACAAAACTTGATCTGCTTATTAATGTAGATGACATAAGGTCTATAAGAGCCTTTCTTCCTAATGGGAGTGAGTTTGGTACTCTGACAGCAGTTGGTAAGTGGGGACTCATACCGCATACTTTACAAGTGAGAAAACAGATTAATAGGTTAAGAAATAAAAAGCTTTTAAATTTTACTTATATGGATGACCCTATTGAAGCATACCATAAATATCTTTTAGAAAAATCAGTAACCAATAAATCGGAACGAAACAAGCTTGCTGAGCTTCAAAAAAAGTTAAAAAGTGATGAAAGCAGTACAGATAATAATGTGAGAGAAATTCCTGCTGTAGAAAGAACTTTAGCTGAAAAAAACAAGGATGCTGCAAGCGAAAACTCAACAACTATCCAGCGTAAAGTTTTTAAGACAATTATCTTTTAAAAAGGAGTTGAGTATATTAATGACAATTGATAAAAGACCGGAAATAGCAATAGGCTGCCATCCATTAGAAGCAGGTAGATATTTACTGGCAACCAATGAAATTAACCGTTTGAGGGAAGAAGTTATTAAATGGATTGAAAATAGAACTCCTGGTGCCATTGTTTATGGCAGACCCAGGCTCGGTAAATCACGTGCAATTAAGTACCTGCAATATGATTTGCCAGAAGTTTTCGGCGGTAAGTTGCCTATATTTCAAGTTCGCTGCTTGCAATATAAAAATCTGAATGAAGGAGTATTTTTTGGAGATTTATTAAAAGATGTCGGGCACATGGAATATCTTAGTGGAAAACCAGAAGTAAAAAGGGACAGGCTTATAAAGTTTTTACTTGAAAGAGGCAGAGTATCAGGGCAACACCGTATTATACTTTTCTTAGATGACTCACAGCGGTTACACGAGTTTCAATATGGATGGCTTATGGATATTTACAATGAGCTAGACCAATTCGGAATATGCCTTACAGTAATACTTGTTGGACAGGAAGAGCTGATACATCAGAGAACTGCCTTTAAACAATCTAAAAAAACTCAAATTATAGGAAGATTTATGATTCATGAATATCAATTTATGGGCATAAAGACTTTAGAAGATATTAAATCATGTCTTGCAGGGTATGACTGCAATTGTGAATATCCTGCCGGCAGCGGATGGTCTTTTACAAGATACTTTTTTCCAGATGCATATACTTTAGGATACCGATTAGAAAATAGTGCTGATGAGGTATTCAAAGCTTTTACAACATTAAGGCAGGCCGTAAAAATGTTAAGCCCAATGGAAATACCAATGCAGTATTTAACATTAACAGTTGAATATGCATTTAGAAAATTCGGCACTAACGGATTAAACGTTGAGTGGCTGAATCAAGCCAATTGGATAGAAGCAATTGAGAATTCCGGATATATAAAAGCAGAATCATATCAGGAGGTTATTTAATTGCTGAGATCAAAAATAATTATTGATGATTTAAGTTTAAATACCTCTAGAATGCTTACGTGGCGTGAAGAATGGATATCTGAATATGAATCTCCCTGGGGGATAATTGAAAAGTTCAGATATGCTAATGCTTTTTCTGTCGATAATATATTCGATATCTTAGGTGCAGATAACACAAAGAACAAAAAGATAAAAAGCTGGAGCCAGAAAGAAAGAGATTTGATAACGTTATATGGTCTTAGTAAAAGCCAAGTTAAATCTGTACTTGGATTTGACATGCATAATTCAAACCGATATTACCATGAAAAAAATTTCGGTATAGATATTAGCTTGAAGCATATGAAGAAATATTTGAGAGACACAGTTTTTTACTGTCCGGAGTGTTTTAAAATCGGTTATCATAGTATATGGTTTCAAAATACTATGGTGAAGAAATGCCCTTTTCACAATATACCTCTACAAGAAAAATGCCCTGTTTGTAACAAATCTATTCCTTATGAAATAGATAAAGGAAATGCAAGAGAGCCCTTTAAGTGCTTTTGTGGATATTCATACTTTAATGATAGCAATCAACGAATCTTCTCTGATATATGGGAAGAGAATAAATCGTTAGAAATAATATCCCCGGAATTATTATCATGGGAATCTTTAAATAGTAAACATTTAGACAAGCTTAAACTAATTTATTTTGATGGTAAATCTGTTAAAAACCCAAATAGTGATATAATTAACCTGATTATATCAACAATAAGTGATAACCAGTATTATAGTATAAAGCCTACAGTCAAGCATTATAAAACTGCTTCCATACGTAACATTAATATAATTAAGAATACTTATGGTGAAAAGGCATACTATCTTAAAATACCAAACAAAGAGGTTAGAAATTTAAGAGATTATAAAAGGCATTCTCCAAACAAGACAGTGGATTTAAAGTATAAAGATTTTTACAGCGATATGTATAAATCATATAGGCAGATTTTATCATCTGTATGCAGATATATTAGAAGAAAAGTTATTTACAAGCATAAGAAGTGTATTAATAAACTGTTAAAAAATAGCACAATAATTTATAATAAAGATGAAAAAATATGTCCTTATGCCTATGCATATATTATGTGGAGGAAAAGTGTACAAAATTGTTTGGTATCAAACCTTTTTCAAAACAAAAATGAAGATATAAACTATACGATAGCTCCGGATAATAGCTTAATGCTGGATTTGCTTTCCGATTGGAAAAGCCGTTTTGGTGAAAAAATATTTGATAATGTAATTGCATGCAGGTGGGTTTTATACAAAGTTATAGCGCATATTTTTATTAGTCATTATCATAATTGGCTGAATATCTCGAAAAATTTGTCTGAGATTAATGAGCTTGATTGGAATCTGTATTTTGAATATGAGGAAATCCCGGCATACATAGTAAGGTATTTTAATTCAAATGAACCTTATATAGAATTTCACTGGTCAGGTAACTATAAAGAAATAAAAAGTATTCCCAAGGTGAAAATTGATGTAGAATCAAAACAGATAGAAGAAATGATGTTGATATCAAAAAGAAAGAAAAGAAAACTTGTTACATAAAAGTACCAACTTTCGAGTTGATAGTAGGTACTTTTATGTAACAAAAACTCTGAGTTTTTTAAAGTAGGTATTGCTTTACTGCTGAAAGTAGGTACTTTTATGTAATCAGACAATTACATAAAAATAAGAAAACTTTATTCTTATATATAATATAAAAACTAATAATATAGATATAATAATCAAATTATATATAGTCCCTGAAAGGCATATAGTAGAAGGCTTTTGGAATTTTTAAGCGTCCAAATATTAGAAAATAAGTGTCTAAAAAGTGTAAATATAATTTTATAAGGAAACTCAAATAAATAAAAAATAAGTTAATATAAAATACAAAAATTATACTTTATCATTTTATGTTTATCCAAAACATATATAAATGCATATAATATTTATAAAATTGTAATATATGTTTAATAATGGAAGCTATATACATGATGAATTGTTTTTATTTTAAGATAAAGCAATATTCCTACAGATAATTTGTCTAAAAATTTTACCCTGAGCTGTTAACTGGTTAAGATGTTTCAAACAATCAAAGAACTTATCCTTATATTCATTCAATAATTGTGCAAGATCTGCTAAAGCTTTAGGAGTATAAAGAATTCTCTTTTTCTTTAATATATTTCGTACCTTGTTTTCTGCTTTTTTATTATGTTCAAACCTTGATGTACCAGCATATTGAATTTTAAGTTTGACCTGAAACTGGTAAGATTTTTTACCTGTTAATTGATCTTCAATACACGTTTCAACAACATAAAACCAGTCAAAACCGCTCAGTTGCCTTAAGACCATATACATTTTTTCTGGCCTATTTAGACCTAATGCTTTTTGGATTGTCTCTCCATTAAATGTTTTGTACTGGCTTTTGGTACCACACAGCAAAAAGTATATAATAAGTCTTTTTACCTGAACAGGAGCCGATTTAAATTTGTATTCATGGATGAAGTTAGGGAGTTCAACATAGTTGTTTTCGTGAAAATCAAGCGCTCCATTTTCCCCAATAAAGTTGTTATCAACTAATATAATATCTTTATATTCATTTGTTTCGTAGATACCCTTTTCTATAAGGGATTTCAAGCAATTATAGTGAGTGCTTTCTGCCATTTTTCCTTCAAGTTTTACTTCTTTACGATCAACTCCACCCTGAACAGTTCCATCATCTTCTTGATATTGCATATATGTAGTTAAATGATCTATTTCTTTTTTGGATAACTTTTCTTTCAAAATTTTCTTTAGTATTTTTATCGATGCTTTAGCCAATTTAGGTGCCTCCCTTCTGTTCATTTGTATTCTTTTGTGATAAAAACATTTTGATAATAAGCACTTTTAAGGATCTTAAAAATTTATTGATAATAAGAGTCGAAGAGTTATATAATAATTATAAAGAGCAATAAGATGCTCGGGATTATGAATTTGTTTATTTAAAAATAGCGGTCACTATTTTGGGAAACTCATAATCTAAATCTAAATAACAGAGTTTTTATTAAATACTCAACGAAGATAAAAAGCTTTCAAAGCTTTTTATTTTTTCTAGAAAACCTCCTTTGATAAAAAATATAATAAGTATAAAGCGAATCTTAATTTTTAGAAGTATTAAAAATAACTAAAACTTTTCTGTTCTCTATAGATTTCATCGCTTGTTCTTTTTAAACTATTTTAACATATACTGTTTTGCGTTATTGATTTGCGCAACTTCCTTAAAATAATTAAAATACTTAGGCGCGCAAATTCCTTGAAATGCAGATATATAGGCTGCTTTAAAAAAGTTACTGCCAAGTGAACCCCGACTTTTGCCAAGGAAACCCCGACTTTCAACCATCCAAGCCCCGACTTTTTTGCGCAGAATTACTAGGTTATTATGCAGTATAGATTATGTTTACTTTAATATAACTGCCAAGGAAACCCCGACTATTTGCGCAAATTATAATCCCAAAACCCTTTTAAACAAGGCTTTGGGATCAAATGTAGAATTTGCGCAAAAAATATATTTTATTGTAAATTAATAGTATTAATAAAAATTACTCATACTTCGAGCCAGGATAATATTTTGCTTAGTGTTTCATTGGATGTTTTTTCTCCTCTTTCAATTCTGCTAAGTCTACTTACTGATATTCCGATTTCTTCTGCAGCTTGTAGAAGAGTTAGATTTTCATTTTCTCTTTTTTCTCTAATCTTCTTATATTCAAAATCACTGATTTTTTCTTCAATTTGTTTTTTTACCTTTATTTTTGAATTGTTGATTTTTTGGTATTGATCTAAAACTATTTGTGGAGGTTCTATTAATATTTTAAGATTAACCCAATCATTAACCCAGCCTCTTTTATTAAGTTTATTTTCTTCGATATTTTCATATTGCCATCCAAGTATAACTAAATCATCTTTAAGCTTATCCAGTGCTTTTTCTATCCTTTCTCTCAATCTTGATGGCCTTGAATAATCAATATCTTCTCTGCAGGCTTCTAACAGCGACAAAACGGTAAATGGCTGCATGAAAGATACACTACTTTGTCTATTTCTCCATTGCCATGCAAAATAGCGAGCTAAGCGCTTTTCGATTTTATATTTTTTGGGGTCATATTCAAGAGCTCGTTGTGAAAGTAGGGCAGTTTGTCTACCGGGACCAAATAAAAACTTTGAAAAACAGTCACCAGGTCGTACACGCCATGCATAAGGCTCCATTTTTCCATCTACATTCAACTGTCCCATTCGGCTTGTAATTACAACAGCTTTACTTTCGCCCCTCCAGATAAACTTCTTATTTTTCTTTTTGGATACTTCTTTATCAAGTTCTATTTCTTTGACAGTGATCCATGTTTTATCTAGAATATCAATGTTTTCGGCAACTTCTTTCCTTTGGTTGTCTTCATAGCCACCCCTTCTTCCAGATCCACTCTTCTTTTCCTTAATACCTCTACATCTAAGAAAGTCATCAGCAGTAACGTATATAAGGCTATCAGGATCTTTTGACTTTTGAAGCCATAGATAAGAAATTATGTCTAAAATGTCAGCTGTTAAGTCATCCATTTTCATAACGTTCTTAACCATTTTATCTTTCCATTCAATGATTTCTTGCTCACTATTTTCATCAAGAGAAGGTTTTAACTGAGCTATAGCTATTAATTGTTCGTCATTTGAAAGATCGGCTGTTGGCCATGTATTATCTTTACTAAAAAAGTCTTGTGAGGCAATAGATGATCGAAATTTATGATAAAGGTATGAATTATCAACTTCTAGGTTTATTGAGTCTTGTTTTTTATTGTTTAAATCCTTTTTCTTCGCCATATGTACCTCCTAAAGTTCATTTCTCACTAAAATATTTTATAAAAATGTTTTAGAATTTTGAAATATGAACCATAACAATTTTATCATAGAATTTGTATTATATTAAGCATTTTACTGACTAATTCATGAAACACTTTCAATGAGCTCATTAATGTTGTATGCCTGGTAAATATCTATGTATGAACCTCCGGAGTATTCTTTATTATCATCTTTATTCCAGATACCATCAGGATCCGGTCTAAATAAGAAAGAATCTTCTCTTTCTAGTAACCTAATAGCTCCTATATTTGCTAAGGACAAAAGAAATACTTTTTCGTTTTCGACTCGTATTGTTTCTGGGGTTTCGTTTTCTATTTTGTAATCCTCGTCATCTTTCGTGGATGCAAAGTTGTCGTGTATAATTCCCTGGCGTTTATCAAAAACAACTACTTCAATCCCACGGCTAAGAGCTTTCATACATTCTTTTCTGGCAGCTTCAACTCTTAAGTTCCAATCTAAGTTTTCATCCGGAGAATCATAGTAGTGATTTCCTATAAATATGGCAACTGCTCCTTTTAAGCTGCAAGCCTCACAAACAATGCCATCCATAGCAACTATAATAGGCATAACCGGTATTTTTGCTTTTTCACCTGTCTTTTCGTCATATAATACTCTGTTATCCATTTTACTTATCCTTTCTTTAATTTATTTGTCCCTGAAAGGATTTTAAATATTTTTATTGGTTATTACTATGCTTTTCTCTTTTCTTAGAGATTCTAATCTTGTATTACCTAAGTCTAGTAGCTTTGATAATATTTCATTTATTGTTGTTATAAATGCTTCATCAGAAGAGGAATTTATAACAGCAGATAAGTTTTTTAAATTATTAATGCATTGAATTGAGTTGTTTTTGAGCTCATCTTCATATTTTTTTTGAGCCTCATCTAATCTTTTTAACCAATCATCAGGACCAATAACATCAATAATGGCCTTTTCAATACGTTCAGGGACAGCTTCAGAAGGTCTTCCATATGAAATTGATCTTGTCAAAGATTGTGGAGAGGCATATTCAGCAGCCTTCCATAATGCAGTTTTTTCTTTTCTTACCAGACCATAATTCCAAACTAAAAACATATCCTGCTTATTTATTTTCATTTTAAGAATCATCCCCTACCTTTTATTAAGGAAATTATATTAAAAAGGAAATAAAAAAGCAATACTGTTTTCAAAAACGGTATAAATAAATTGATTAGTTGTTCCAAGTGTTTTTTGCGTAAACCCCAATTATAGAGTCTTTATCTTGTTTTCTTGAAAAAAATATATCGACAAAATTTTTAATCATTGAGTGGTCTCGCCTATTTCTGTTTTCGTAGGGTTCATTTTTTAAAATCTCCCCCCGCCGTTTCATCGTTTCGCTGGGATTGTTTTGTGTCCTAGCTTTTTGTGCTGCGGTTATAATTCCGTTTGCAATCTTAACATTAGCTTGTATCTGAGCTGGATCCAATGAGCCGTTAAAATATCTAAACTCTACAGTATTTGGTTTATTAGGATCGGGTATATTTGTAAGGTTTATACCAAGATATCTGTCAAAACCACTAATATTTCTTGCAAGGCTAGCAACATCACTGTCAGTTTCCATTCTGAAGTTAGATGTTGCGCCTCTTGTTGCATTTGAAGAAAATTGTGTTGCGTATGTTCTTGATCCGCTTCGTATCCGTCCTAAACTTCCTCCTGCAAGCCTGTATAGAACATCTTCAAAACTTGATATGGACTTAAAAAAGCGTTTCCACCTTTGTCGTGCTGTATCAAGAGGCTCCATTCCAATGTGAACATGTCCCCCACATCTACTATCAATTGTTGCACCGTGCTGTCTTGCAACTTCACAAATAGTTTCAATTGTACGCCAGGTTTCTGGTGTATCGTAAAGCACTGGTGAAACTAACTCTCCACCTCCGTTTCCGGATGAGACAGATCCATCTCTTTCAAGTTTCCACTTTCCGGCGATTGACGGTGCATGATATCTTACTCTATGATCATAACCACATATTCCAAGCTGGTATAACTCCCTGGCAATTGCATCAGCATTACCACCAACAAATTCAAGCTCTATACCGAAACTATTACGGCTACCATTGAGTACATTCTCATACTCATATGTAAGCGGTGCTTGAGCACTTCTTTCAAGTGTTCGGTTAAACTCTTCTTCATTGTCACTATAGAAATATTCATCATCATAAATGTCTGCATTAATGCTTTCACGCTGTATTTCTTCTACTTCATCAAAGTTTCTTTGGTCAGTAATAGAGGTTTGGATACTTACAGTTTGAGGAGGAGCCACTTGACTATCAAGTTCACCAAGAGCCTGACGTGCTGCGTCAATGTGCCGGCATCCTTCCCCTCTTATCCTGTAATGTATGCATGTGCAGGTACCTTCCTCATGGTTAACATCATATACATGGCCGCTTGATGAATGAACTCTTGCACGCCCGGATTCTTCAAAATCTACCCGGGTACTTTCTGTAACACCTCTGGTTCGTGAAGGTACCTGTACTGTTACAGAACGAGCCTGTTGTATTCTATCTATGAGTCTGTTTGCAAGCTCTGTTATGTCTGCAGCTGCTCCGGTTGCTCCGCCGTTTCCGGATCTGCTGCCAGATGATGAGATTGTTCCACTTCCTCTTGACTTTGGCATTTCTTATTTTCTCCCCCTTGTACATTTATCATGATTTTTCTTTTTCTTATGATTCTCTCTATAAGTGAGTTTGAAAGTTTATCATTGTAAACGTCCCTGTCAGGATTAACAAAGTACTCCCTTATGGTTTCTTTACTTTTACTCAAAAGATCAGAAACTTTAGATGATGTATTCATCTCATAATATAGATCATTAAAGTATTCTAGATTTCTTTTAAATAGCTCATCAAAAGTAAGTTCAGGAGTGCTCTTCCGGTTTTCAGAAAGAATACCTCTCCGACTTTGTACAAAAGCTGATTGATTTAAAACATGAATTTTTCTGCCACCGGCAGCGGATATTACTTCAGAAACCCTGAAGGGTGATACAACTCCGGCTATAATAATACGGATGTCTTTAGGTATGTTTTGACACAAGTACTTAAAACCTAAAAGGTTTAATCTCCATATATTTGCTGTTTTTAATTTAACATCCACTACTTGAAAGCTGAAGGCTATGAGCTTAATATTTCTTAATGTTATTTCTTCAGCCCAGTTGTCAAGGTCTTGACGGCTGTACCATGATACATCAGGAATGGAATTTATACCGGAATCTAATTGTTGTATAAGTGATCTATCCGTGGTGCATCCTCATAAACTGAAAAGTTTGGTGCTATTACTGCCTCAAAATTCATTTTTTTAAGATCTAGATATATGTTCCGCCGTTTATCCCAGAATCCTTCCAGGGTTTTGTCCCTAACATAAAACTCTAAGATAGCCTTAGTATTATTATGTATGTTCAAGGCTCCTTGGTATCCTTTTTCAAGATACTTTTTGAAGATATGCTCTCCTCTTCTTGAAAACATGTTTCCTGCATGGACTGCAACTGTTTGTGGCAGATCACCAGGTAATACTTTAAGTGGATCCGGAAGAACAGGAATGTGATAAGGTAAATCAATAGCTGCATTTGTATTAATGCTATTGTCTAAGTTTTTTAACAGTGCATCTATTCCCTTTCTTTGAAAACACATTGCAAAACAGGATGCACAGTTTTTGTTACATAGGCTTGCTTCACAGAGCGAGCATCCACCGCATTCACTGAAATATTTACATTTATTTTCGCAATCTCTACCGCATAAAGACATTTATTACTTCTCCCTAAATAATTTTTATATTTGATACTTTTTTAGTTTTTTGTATATCTTCGTTCAATTTTATAAGAGCATTATCTATAACCTTTCTCTCTTTTTCCGAGAGGTCGAGTCCTTGTATAATCTGTATCTGGCTGTTTAGGTTCCTTATTGTTTTTAGCAAATCAGCTAACATAAAGTTTGAATCCATGTTAGTTCCTCCTTTGTTTATTTCTTTAAGCCTCTTCAACTGGAAATTTTCTAGGGTAAAAAACTTGTTTCACGTATCTTGTTTCAGTTGTTGTATCGCTGCTATTCCCTATAGAGTTTTTTATATTGTGACAAGTGAAACAACATATGAATCAAGATAAAATTTACTGGAAATTTTCAAGCCACTTTAAGGCTTTTTCCTTTGAAAGTGTTACTGGTCTCACCAATTTTTTTTATCCAATTTTCAGTCTTTAGCTGCTCAAGAATATATGATACCTGCCTGGTTGATATGTTTAGATCGTTCGAAAGTACTCTTATAGTAGGAATTTGTATTTCAGTTTCGTCACCATTAGTAAGTCTAAAATTGCATATATTTCTTCTTAGAGTAGTATCGGCTTGTGATATGCTATTACAAATTTCGGGTTCTTCAGTAACTAAATCTTCAGGAGACTCAATGAAGTTGATTTTAGGGTTTATATCCTCTGATTCATCTTCTTTATAGTTATCCTTCCACCAATCGACAACAGCCTCTATCTGTTCATCACTTAAGAAACTGCCCTGGCATCGTATCAATTCCTCTTCACCTATAGCGGATATCAACATATCTCCACGTCCAATAAGTTTTTCGGCTCCTTCCTGTCCAAGAATGATTCGGCTTTCATAATCCTTTAAAACCTTAAGAGCTATAGCACTTGGTATATTGGATTTGAGCTGGCCGGGGACGGCATCCTTATCCGGTCTTTGAGTTGCCAGAATCATATGTATTCCTGAAGCTCTTGCCATTCGAGCTAATGAATTTAAATCATCAGTTAGCTCACTAGCTTTTTTTGACATGGTTATCTCGGCTAGCTCATCAATGACAACAACAATAATAGGGAAAGGTCTTTGTTTTATTGGTATGTCAGCAAGGTTTTTTCTCTTCATCTTTCGTAGCTCTGCGTATCGCCTGTTCATTTCATTGACACACCACTTTATAACCTCTCCACCTTTTTCTAGGGTATTGGCTACTGGAAACAATAAGTGTGGAAGATCTTTATAGAACTCAAATTCTATTACCTTAGGGTCTATCATTATAAGCTTTAAATCCTTCGGAGAGTTTCTAAGCAGCAAGGAAACAATGAGTGAATTTACGCATACGCTTTTTCCTCCTCCGGTGGCACCTCCAACAAGTAAGTGGGGAGCTCTTGCAAGATCTATATAATATGCTCCGCCGTTTGCGGTCCTTCCACATGCCATGGCCAACTGAGGAAGATCTTCTTCAAGCAGCTCATCCAT
This sequence comes from Bacillota bacterium, assembly GCA_023421115.1. Taxonomy (GTDB): domain Bacteria; phylum Bacillota; class Clostridia; order Acetivibrionales; family Acetivibrionaceae; genus Acetivibrio. Next base: position 15,131 of record JAEZUI010000092.1, read on the forward strand.
AATGTCCCGGTGTTTAACAGTCTGCTTTTTTAAGTTAGGTATTTCAATAAAAATGCCGTTTGAAGTCGATATCCTGAGTTTTTTAGTTTTTACCCTGGCAGATAAATCTTCCTGAACAGATGTGATTTCACGTATCTTGGTTGTAGAGGATAATTTAAGGTTATACCTTGTTATCGTTGGACCTAAAACATAGTCTATTACGGTGCAATCGAGATTAAAGTCTTTAAAGGACTTATTAAGTACTGCTTTTATATTTTCTGCATGATCCTTTGATTCTTTATTATTAGATGGATTTCCAAGCAATGAAAGAGGCGGCATGTTGCTGCCAAAACTGTTTTTTTTACTTTTTATTGTTACTTGAGGCAGATCAGGTATTGCTTTAAGTGCCCCACCGTTTTTTACGCCTACCTTTAGTAATAAGAAGATTTTTTTGAGAAAAACAAGAATCATTTTACCTGAGACAAGAACAAGGCGTTTAAAGTTCATAAGAATCAAGCAAATTAAAAAGCCTGCAATACATAGTTTAATCAAAGTCCACGCAAGCTTGTTATATCCAGGTATTATATTTTGTATACTCTTAAACAGGAGGTATGATAAGGCTATTATAAATGCAAATACACATACAACAATAACATTTATTAAAAAGTCCTTAACACTTTCTGTTATCCCTGTATTATTTTTGCTCATACTTATTCACCGTCCTTAAGATCCTCCTCATTTTGTCACCAAACCATCTTGAAACGGGTACATCAATTTTATTACAATAATCTCTAAAAGATTCATACTCTTCATCAGAGCAATACACTTTAAAGAATTTTACGTGCTTCTCTTTTTGTTCTTTAAAAGGTCTGCCACGGTTTTCTAAATCAAAATTCAGTTTCAAGTATTACCACTCCTTTTATGCTTTTTTGGTACTTATTTAGTCCTTCAGAAGTCCTTTTAAAGTACTAAATAAGTACTTTTTTACAGCTAACTAAATGGAGAGAGCTATATTTGTGCTACTTTTTTTAGAGCTGCAAAGTTTTTTGAGACTCCTATCCACCAGTTTTGGTCTTCTGCATATTTGCGGTTAATCCACTGTAAGGGATGTATAGTGTCGGGTCTTCCACGGCTTAAGTTTATTATTGTATTGGCAGCAATTGAAGCCGAATCTTCAATGTTTGTGTTATATTCCATCCAGGAATGGTAAACATTGAAGGGATTGTTAGCTATCTTTTCAGCATTTGGAGAGCTCTTTGAAACATATGACTGCTCCTGGCCAGTTATTGCAAAAAGTATTAGGGGATTTACTCCTTTTGTTTTTGAAACGTTGATTATCGCATCAATATACCTATCTTCAGCAAGGATTGAGTTACGGCTAATGAGATATGACTTAAGTCCTTCCTTATTTATTTCTATGTACTTTAACTCTTCAGGGAGGACTTGAGGAGCACTTGAAGTTACTCTTGCTTCTAAAGGTTCAATATGCCAGTCTTCGTTAGGAAGAGGCTTTACAAGTCCAAAAGGTTTTAGATCCTGATTTGAAAGATTTTTTGCAAAACCATCAACATCCGCAGCTATACCAAACTGGTGTCTTGATTTACCTGGATATGCAACCCATTTTCGTCTTTGTTTTTCTGTTTCATTAGGATATTTTTTTATCCTTTCGTTCCATATCGCCCATTGCTCTTCAACAGAACGATATCCTGATGTGATATTTATTTTTGTGTTATAGTGTTTTGCCAGTGCAGCCAGTCTTGAGGCGAAAACCATGTTTATATCTACATCACCGGTAAGCCAGTGATCCGGATCCTCTGAAGGGTAGGATGTAGCTAAAACAATATTTTCATAATCAACGGCAGCAAGGAACTCATCACCTTCAAGGCTTGATGAATCTATATATATTGTATCGCCTGCAAATATCATTAATGGTATAAGGCAGGCAGTTACAAGGATAATAACAAAAATGATAACCGGTACTAAAGTAGGACCAACCCATTTTAAAATGGTTAGAAAAGCTTTCTTTTTAAGTGCATCCACTATGTAACAACTCCTTTCTTTTGTTTACCCACCGTTTTAGCTTAATCCCCTGGTTTTATGAAGTTTAGAAATTTCTGATTGAGGCAGAGCCATTCTTAAAATGTCATAGGCTTTGTTTTGGTTAAAAATAAATGAATATTTGTAGTTACTTAAGTTAAGCCACTTTTCATTAACTTCATCAGGCATATCAGCATATTTTGCAAGGGTATTAATGGTCTTTGCAGAGGTTGAGAAGAAAATTTTATACTTTGTATTGTCCCAGATTCCTTTACCACCTTCACTTTCAAAAAGGATTGAAGGATCATTAAAACCCATGATAACCTGGTCATTAAACTTTCTACCGGTTGTTATGCTTCGATAAATTGCCGGCCAGGCATGTTTATTTCTAATGAGTCGCTGCAGCTCATCATATACTTCAAAACTGAAGTACTGTTTCTTTATACGATCTCTTTTTATTTGCTGCCAAACCAAGTGTGTTATCATGACTATTTTTACAGCACCCATTTGCTGATCTACATCATTGTCAGCAGAGGATGCTACATGAAAGACTGTAAGCTTTGAATTTTTTATCCAGTCTGCAGTTTCTGCATAGCGGAACATATTCTTTTTTGCACCTTCAAAATAACTCCAAAGTTCAGTATGAAGAGCTTTTGCACCTTCATGATGGGGGTGGCTGGTATCTTCCGAGATGGTTTTATTTTGGCCATATAGTTTATGTAGGCTGCAGCCTCCGTTTCTTGATTTTATCCAGGATGCCGGGTCATCTTCTTTTATTCCTTCGGATTCCCACATCTTTATAAGGGCAAATTCCAAAGCGTTTTCCATTATTTTAGAAAAGTCTGAACATAGTAGACTTATTATTGCTCTAGTATTTGTGATAGCCTCTTGATATCTGGCATTATCAGCCTCATAAAGTTTTTCACGTGTATCCTCATCAAGTGACTCAGGATCCACCTCATCAATTATAGGGCTTTCAATTATTGTTGGATCTACATATTTACCTGTCCCGGTTGTATAGTCAACCCAAGTGCCTCCAAGTTTTTTGCAAAGGCTTCTGTATTCACCGTCAACGTCAAATATATAACCTTTAAAGCCTTGTATATTTAAAGATGATGTAATTCCTTTTATACAAGTGGATTTACCTTCATCCGATGCTCCGGTAACAATTATGTTCTGGTTGTCGGTTCCTTCAGCAAAATCTTTGTATACCGCCGTTACATCAGCTATTCTATGAGCGATATAACAACCTTTATAATCTGTGATCGTACCGTCTACAAAAGGATAAAGTGCTGACAGAGCATCCATATCCATCACTCTGCCGTTTTTTACATCAAAGAAAGTATTACCCCCTGCTATCCATGCCATATCAAGAGCTCTTGACTGTTCAAATAGGAGCTCATCTACTTCAAAACCTAATCCCGGAGCTTTTATATAGTCTCTGAAAGCTCTTAGAGAGGTATTAAAATCTTCAAAATCCATGGAAGATATTGTGACTGTAAGCCAGACGTCAGCATATATGGATGCATCAGAACTTCCGGAAACATCTCTAAAATGTTGAAGGGCCTCGAGAGTTTTTATTTCTTCTCTACGTGGCTCATCGGATGCCCTTCCAGTATCGTATGCTTCTATGTTTTTTTGAAGTCTGTTTAGTTTCATGTTTGTGAGGAAGTTAAATTTTACTTCAGCTTTCTTAAAATGCATTGAAAAGTTTACATTGACGCCAGGCTTTCGAGCATGTTTACCATGAGTTATTTCATAGAGCATACCTGGAATGCCTTGGTAAGGTACACTCAATAAAAAGGTTTTTGCATACATGCCATCTATTATAAGATGATCCCGGGTTATTTTTATATCATCTTCTGTACCGCGAACCTTTTTAATGCCAGGAATGAGGTGACTTTTTGTATACTCTTCAACCAAATCACCACCTATTACAGTTACTTCATTATCATTAAATATTTCTAAAACGTCCTTCACGTTTTTGGCTTTAAGACGTATAAGGTATTTTACTGATTTAGCTGATTTTGAGAGGTTATAGTGATGTTCTATTCTCTCATTTTCCAGATCCTTAGCTCCGCCGTTTAGGTCATCCAGGGCTTTAAGTCTTTCTTCGAGCTGGGTAGTGTCTTCAGCCGAGCATATACCAAACACACTCATTTCGGCTTCCATACCAAGTACGGAAAATACATTGTATGAAAAATTGTTTGCCCGCTCTTCTTTTTTTGAATCAGGACACACCTCCCAGGGAGGAACCGAAGTTTCAAGAAAGACCATTTCACCATCTTTTGTTTCTATAACATCATCAAATTTACTTATGGTACAAAGGTCATTAAGGCTTTTTATCTTCGAACAGTGATTATTAAAAAGGATCAGTTTCTTGATGGCTCCCGGAGCATCATAGTTGACAACCAGCATTACGATTATTGGGATACCGAAGGTGAAAATAAGTTTTAAAAGCCAGTACTCTATTGCAATTGATAATATAAGGCATATAATGAGTGCTACGAAAAAGTAAATGATGCTTTTTAAAGATACAACTTTACCTAGTTTTATATCTTCTCTTATATCAGCTGGTATGTATCTTTCTCTTAACATTGTGCGTTGCTCCTTTCCTTTTTAGCTGAACTTTTAACAACTTTAAGATTAACTCCATTTTTAGGAGGAGAAGAATGTTTGACAGTCTTTTTTAAGGCATCGTTATAGTAATGGTATGAGCCTGTAGAGTCTTTATAGTATGATGTATTAGCTTCAGAGGATAAAGCTTTGACTTCAGGCTTTCTAGAACTTTTACTTTCTGCATCCTTCAGTCGGTCATCTATATTACTTCTTTTATCAGCATCAAGCTCTTTATATGCTGCTGTACTAGACTCATTTGATGGTTTTGATAAACTCACAGAGGCTGAACTACCTTTTTTAGAACTAAATCTTTGCTGAATTTTATTTGTCGTACTACCTACCTTCTCAAATTTGGTATTAAGCCACTTCTTTGCATCTTCTCCAGCAAGAGAAGCAGGTTTTATAAGGGATTTAGCGAACCATTTAAACCAAATTTTAAGAGAGACTATTATAGCAATTGTAAATACGCAGCAAGCTACTATTTGGGGGCCCAATCCTTGAAAGTCATAGGGATTATTGATAACAAAATATGATATCAGCCAGGCTCCGTCGAATATAAATGACATTGCAATTGATCTTACAAACAGATTTATATAACCGGTTAAAGCAGTTTCATCACCGGTCCAGGCACAGCCGGATATCCAAAGTGAAGAAAATCCGCCTAAAATGCCTAAAGTTCCGTATCTTAGGGTACTTAGGAGTCCCATTAATATAAAACAGAACATGGCCCAGCTCATAATTATTAGACCTGCACCGCCGTTTTTAGTCATGAACATTTCATATAGAGGCTTACCATCATCATTGAGAGGAGAGCCAAAGGCCATTTTTGCGAGAGACTTACCATCAAAGGAATCAAATCCAATTTTACTCTCATCAAGATTAGCTAAGAGTATGGCTGATTGGTTTTCAGGCTTCTTATATTCTGCAACTAATGATTGTCTTGCAACAGAGTTTATAAAGAGGTTTGAAGTTTCTATAAGCTTATCTGATGCATATAGGGATAATGAGCATCCTACAACTGCAATAATAAAGTATTTTAAAAGCCTTATAGAGCTGTCACTTCTTTTGCCTGCAAATACTTTCAGAACTGAGATTCCTATTCCCAATGCCAAGCTTATTATACTGAGGGCGAAGCAAAACCACCATAAGTTCCGTACCCAAGAAAACTCAATGAGGGTAGGGGTTGAAAATACCCATTTACCATCAAAACTTGTTTTGTTGAGACAAGATTCAAGTATTATACCATTTGTTTTTTCTACAACACCGGTTAATCCATCTTCAAAGAAAGACCGTATACTCTCGGTAATTTCTTTGATGGCTTCAAAAATCTTACCTATCTTTACATCAATTCTATACCATGGTGTATCTTCTTCAGATTCTTCAGAACTTATGGAAGAAGGTACGGGTGTTGGATCTGGAGAGGATGTTTGGGCAAAGCATGTAGATACAAAGACAAAGAAAAAAGCCATTAATATGGCTAGTGAAATAAAGCGTTTGTATTTCATTGTAGGCTCCTTTCTGTTTTTGGGTAATATAAAAAGCACTATATTCTAGTGCCTTTAGTTTACTTATAATATGAAATTAATATAATGAACTTCTATTTTGTAAATACTGTAGCTTATAACATTATATTTATAATGAAAAGTCCGGGTATAGTTTGATTAAGTTTTCTTTGCATACAGTATCAACTCTCTTTTTATCATTTTTTGATAAATTGTTATAAATATTCTTTAATTGAGAAATATCATTTTCATCAGTACTTATATATTCAAGTATGCTATTAACGGCCCTAATATCTTTTTCCTTTTTAACACCTCTATTTTTATTAATAATTAGTTTATGGAGTATATATGCTTGTGGAGTTGGAACCCATAACTTAAAATTATTTATTTCAAGTTTTATAGAATTATCACAAAGAATATCAAGATGTCTTAAACCCTCAGCTTTAATATTAAGAGAATCAATTTTATAAGGGTCGGTTTTTCCTTTACCCATTTCTCTTACAATAAATTCTAATTCAATTACTGCAGACTTGTAAAATTTTGAAACTCCGGTTAATGGGTCTTCATCATATATATATCCATGCTCAGAGAGAAGAGAAGGAAGACTTACATTGACGCTAACACGTCTTAAATTTTTAATCAAAATGTCCATATCCATTGTTTTTAAGTTTGAAATAAAGCCCTTATTTTTTAAGTAGGATAATTCATAAACATATTCAGCCCAGCTACCTATGATAATAAAATTATCAAGTAATTTGTGCTGATCAAAAATTTTAATAATCTCCCAAAATACATCTTTTTGTTTGCTCACATTCTAACCACCTTTTTAGCTACTTTAATATCTTTTCTTATCTCCTGAAGGTCTTTTTTAAATTTATTTCTTTGCTCTACTTTTTTCCTTAAATCTTCTAATTCTGCAGGTTTAATATATTCAGTAATAACTTTTAATCCACTTCTATATACTAAGTAAGAATATTCTTTTCCATTTATAATTTTGCTTACAATACTTCCTTTTGGTAACGAATTAATTTTTTGCATATAACTATTTTCCATTCTTATAAGGCGATCTAATTCTTCTTTTAACATATCTTTTAAAATTGCCATATAGAACCACTCCTTTAGCCTACAAATAAAGTATAATTATAAAATGTAGGTTAAATATATTATAACCTACATTATTAAATTTATCAATAATTGTTGGTTAAATATTTACGGTAATTAGGGGGTTATAAGCCTAAACCTCCGAAATTTTTGAATGGTAAGATATTCAAAATTATTCCTAAAATACAAAGAAAAAACTATTGAAATGAAGCTTTATGATTAAGCTCCTTCCAAGTACACCACAATATTGAACCTTTTATAGCGAGTTTTTTAAGTCATATATCCCTGGCAAGATGCCATTTAAATTAGCCCAATAATCAATCAGGTTTTCAAGATCTGTTTGCCACTTCTTTAAAGCTTTTTTTTCTTTTCTATTCGAGATTAACCATTGTAAATGTCTTAAGACAGTTTCGTAATCATAAACTTCAATTGCATAATTTAAGATATTTAATCTGCAAGTATCTGATAAATTATCTGAAACATTATAGCCTATTTTATATATTTCATGTTGTTCTCTATAGTTACCGTATTTTTTATTATCACCCTCATTTAAAATTATAACTCGTCCTTCTATTACTTTAATTTTTTCAGAATCTTCTAGAACATAATCTGCAAGAATTTTATAATTTAAGTTTCCATTTTTAATATAACTATCTAGTTCAACTAATGTAATATAACTCACATTACAGTTTAAACAGTAGTTGGCATTAATATTAAATATGGTAACTAATTCTGTATGTTTATTTAAAACACCAATTTTAACAATATATGCTTTTAGAGTATGTTTGCATATACAGTTTGTTCTAAGTTGCTTTGTTAAAATAACATCTCTAGCATATTGGTTATTAAATGCGCTTTTATCATATAATTGAGGAAAAGTCTTTTTTATATACTCATCATAATATTCATTTTTTACAAATATATCTTTAGTCAAAATTTTTCTTACCGAATTTTTAAAGTGAATTTCTACAAAATTTTGAACTTTATTTGCAGTTAGGTTGATATTATGATCACTAAGTAAGTAATTTTGCAATTCATTTAATTTAAATTCTGAACGGTTAAGATTTTCAATAAACAATTTTATTGCTCGTTGCAATTTTTTCTCAGGTCCATATAAGATACTATGGTCAATTTCCTTTAACGTAAAATTTAGATACTTTTTATGAGGAGTACTTCGTATTTTACATATTGTTTTTGAATTATTAAATAAGTTACATAATTTTTCATAATCAACCATATGAAACTTTATTGGGATATCAACATCAAAATTGAGTAGTCTTTGATATTTTGCTTCGTCAATTTTTTGATGGATAAAACTTATTATATCATCCATTAATATCATTTCCTTTCAAAACTTTATAAATTCAAATTCAGATAAACATCATCCATCTGATCCTGAGTAATACCAATATAGGCTAATGTCACGCTAGGAGCTGAATGGTTAAGCAATTTTTGTATCAAAGTTAAATCTATACCAGATTGATAAGCCTGGTATGCAAAGGTTTTTCTCATAGTATGGGATCCAATTTTATCTTTAATGCCAACAGCTCTTGCAGCCTGATTAATAATCTTATAAGCCTGATCCCTCTGCAAAGGAGAGTTTTCGCCTTTCCTTGATATAAAGAGGGGATCATCTAAAGAATAATTACCTCTAGTACTAAGGTATTCAATTATAGCTTTTTTTGCAGTATCAGCTATTGGAAAGTTTTTATCCTTACCGGTTTTTTTCTCTTTGATTTGCATCCGGTCCTTAACTTTTTTCTTTTCATCTAATACATCACTTATTTTAAGTTTGAGCAAATCACTAACACGGAGAGCGGAATTAATTCCGAGGGTAAAAAGGCAATAGTCTCTCAAGTTAGATCCTCTTAAATATTTTTTCATTGCTTCTATTTGTTTTTTATCTCTAATAGGCTGAACAAATTCCAAAAGATCACCTCAAATTAATCATACTTAATGTATATAATTATACAATAAGTATGATACAGAGATCAAATTTAAAAACTTATTTTATCAAAAAAAGATCAAACCAAGAATTCTCTAAGTTTTGATCCTTTTCATCGAATCATACAAAATTGATTTATGTATGATTCGGTCGAGTGCTAAATTGGTAATTTAGTTAATTCTAAAAATCCTATTTGAGTATATATGCTATCAAATATACTAACCAGCCCGTGGTTCGAATGGTATGATATTTTGTTCTTATCTTCATTTTTGAAATATTTGACTTAACCTAATCTAACCACTCATACTCAAAAAACTGTGTTAGAAAATCAGTTTCTAAAAATAGATTATACTGCTGTGCTCTCATTTTCACACTATTAGGTATATACAATTTATACATCAAAAATTCAAGTTCTACTTTATCAAATAGCTTTTCAATAGGGTCATTTATTCTATAAAGCGTCTTTGGCTTATCATTTTCAAAATATACAATATATAAGCTATAGTTCTTTTTTTCTTCTATTGCAGTTTTAAGTTCATTATATGTAGGGTGAATAAGTGCGGGACCACTCCATCTAGTTGCCTTAACTTCTATGTATTCTATTCCAGTTTTACGCTCATGTTTAATATCATATCCTGGAAATTTTGTTTTATCCTTTGAAACTTGAACAGGCTTTTTATCATTTGGGTATATTTTTTCTAAGTATTCCATTATATCCTAACCGAGGCAGTTATGAAATCAATATAACTTCATAATGTTTGGCAGTCTTGACTGAGGGGAACATCCTAAATAAGCTGAAAGTATTTACAGGCTGATTTTAATAAAAATACAACTGGTAGAGTGGTTTCAATTTCAACCACTCTTTCTTTTTGTCAAAATTCGGGGGAGGATTGCAATTCTTCCTTGTATGCGGAGGTCAAAAGAATGAACTTGGAACAAAAGAAAAGGGTAAGTCAAATGAGACATCAGGGAATGAGTTACATTCAGATTGCAGCCGACCTTGGTGTTTCTGAAAATACAATAAAGTCATATTGCAGAAGGAACAACCTTGGTACTGTCAAAGGTAGAAGGATTGAAATGCCTACTGATTGCAAACAGTGTGCAAAACCTTTACTGCAAGGAAGGAAAGGGCATCCCTCAAAATTCTGTTCGGAGGAATGCCGCAGGAAATGGTGGAAGGATAATACTCACCAGATGATTCGAAAGGCATGGTATACAATCACTTGTGAAGGGTGTGGGAAGGTCTTTGAAAGCTATGGTAATAAAAGCAGGAAGTTCTGCTCCCATTCCTGCTATATTTATAATCGCTTTAATAGTAATCAATTTGAAAAGGCAGGTGATGAATCATGACCCATGACCAGTTCCATAGGGAAAAGAACTATAGAATGTCCATTTCCATAGCCAAGTCAATGCTATCCAATGGGGTGATAACAGAGCAGGATTATAGGAATATAGATAGACTCTTGATTACCAGATACAAGCCTGTAATAGGCGCATTATAATGGTTGCTTTGTATCAAAATCAGAGGTATCATCACTACAAGGAGGTGGTTTCATGCAACGCAAAATAAGGAAAATAGCACCTTTGATGGCAAAAGCACCAGTAAAAAAACGTGTTGCGGCATATGCAAGGGTATCAAGCGGAAAGGATGCAATGATACACTCGCTCTCATCCCAAATCAGTTATTACAGCGAGTACATACAAAAACATGCAGGGTGGGAATACGTAGGTGTGTATGCAGACGAAGCGGTAACAGGAACAAAGGATGGAAGAGAAGAATTTCAAAGGCTTTTAACCGATTGCAGGAATGGCAGAATTGACATGGTAATAACAAAATCAATATCACGCTTCGCAAGGAATACTGTAACCATGCTTGAAGTGGTCAGAGAACTGAAAAGTCTTGAGATTGATGTGTTTTTTGAAAAAGAGAATATTCACAGTATGAGCGGGGATGGTGAGTTAATGCTTACCATCCTCGCTTCATTTGCACAGGAGGAAAGTCGCTCGGTCAGTGAGAACTGCAAGTGGAGGATAAGGAACAAATTTAAGGAAGGACTGCCTTTTAGCTTTTCTATTATCGGGTATGATTTGAAAAACGGTCGGCTTGAGATAGTTCCGAATGAAGCTGAGATTGTAAGAATGATTTTCAACGATTATTTGTCTGGAATGGGTAAAAACGTAATTATGAAAAAGCTTAATGGCATGGGGGTCAAAACGAAGAAGGGAAACCAGTGGGAGGAAAAAGCTGTGGACCGTATTCTTCGCAACGAAAAGTATACAGGAGATTTACTCTTACAAAAGGTATTCAGATCCAATCATATAGAAAAACAAAAACGCACTAATGAAGGACAACTGCCAATGTATTATGTGAGGGATAACCATGAAGCCATTATTGACCGTAAGACTTTTGAGATGGTACAGCAGAAGCTAAAAGAAAATGCAAAACGGTTTTATAATACAAATCAGGTTTTTGGAGTCTATCCTTTTACAAGCAGGATTAAATGTGGGATATGTAAACAGCATTACCGTAGAAAAATCAATAATGCAGGTACAAAATATGCAAAGCCGGTATGGATATGCCCTACCTATAACAGAATGGGGAAAACGGTCTGTCCATCACGCCAGATACCTGAAAACATTTTATGCACACTGGCAGCAGAGGTAATGGGAGTTAAAGAATTTGATGATGTAACCTTTGAGAGTGTAATAAAGGAGATAAGAGTAATTGAAACCAGCTCGGTGGTTTTTGTTTTTCAAGATGGACAGAGTGTTAAAAAGGAATGGCAGAATAAATCACGAAGTGAGAGCTGGAATGAGGAAAAGCGGAACAAGGCAAGGGAGCACCATATTTAAAGTTTATGGAAAGGAGGAATGAACAATGTCAACAGCAAGAGCGGTAACGGTAATACCTGCAACAGCGGAACGTTTCGCACCGATGCAAACAGGGTCAATTGCAAGGAGGCGGGTTGCAGCTTATGCAAGAGTCTCAACAGAAAACGAGGAGCAGTTGAACAGCTATGAGGCACAGGTTGATTATTATACAAGACATATCAAATCAAACCCTGAATGGGATTATGTAGATGTGTATTCGGATGAGGGGATTTCGGCTACAAGTACCAAAAAGCGTGAAGGCTTCAACAGAATGGTTTCAGATGCATTGGAAGGAAAGATTGACCTTATTATAACAAAGTCGGTCAGCAGATTTGCCCGCAACACAGTGGACACCCTTACCATAGTCAGACAGCTTAAGGAGAAGGGTGTGGAGGTGTATTTTGAGAAGGAGAATATTTATACACTTGACAGCAAGGGTGAACTTTTAATAACCATCATGTCAAGTCTTGCACAAGAAGAAAGCAGGAGCATCTCAGAGAATGTCACATGGGGGCATAGGAAACGTTTTGCAGACGGAAAGCTTATGATTCCTTATGGTAGATTCCTTGGATATGAAAAGGGCGAGGATGGTTTTCCAAAGATTGTAGAGAAGGAAGCAGTCGTTGTAAGGCTAATATACAAGCTGTTTCTTGAGGGGAAAACCATACCGGGGATAGCAAGACACCTTACAAATAACAAAATTCCAACACCATCGGGAAAGGAGGTCTGGCAGGCAAGCACGATTCTAAGTATCCTTCAGAATGAAAAGTACAAAGGTGATGCCATGTTACAGAAGAGTTTTACGGTGGATTTTCTCACAAAGAAAAAGAAGACCAATGAGGGAGAGGTTCCACAGTATTATGTTGAGAACAGCCATCCTGCGATTATATCTCCCGAGGTATTTGACCTTGTACAGCATGAACTTGGAAAGCGTAAAGGGGTCAAGGGCTACAAGACTGGAGGTGGGTGCTTTTCAGGAAGGATTGTTTGCGGTGAATGTGGAAGCTTTTATGGAAGCAAGGTATGGCATTCCACCAGCAAGTATAGAAGGACAGTTTGGCAGTGCAATTATAAATTTAAAAACGAGGAAAAGTGTAAAACTCCTCACCTTTATGAGGACGCTTTAAAAGCAGCTTTTGTAAAGGCATTTAACAGCCTTATTGAAAACAGGGATGAAATATTGGATGGCTATGAAGAAATAATTGAAACCTTGACTGATACCTCTAAACTCGATAAGGAAAGTGCCAAGCTTCAAAGTGAATGTGAAGTTGTGGCAGAGCTTATAAGAAAGTGTGTTGATGAGAATGCAAGCAGGGTCATGAACCAGAAAGAATACCAAAGTCGATATACTGGCTTGGTAGAGCGTTATGAAGAAATAAAGAAGGTTATTTCTGAAAATTACAACAAACGGCTGGTAAGGAATGTAAAAAGAGAGAACATCAGGGGTTTTATCAAGATGCTTGAGAAAAATGAATGCTTATTGGAAGAGTTTGATGAGGAGTTATGGAATGCTACGATTGAGTATGTATATATACTTACTGATAAAAGGATTACCTTTGTTTTCAAGGATGGATTATATTAAGCAATGAGCTATATTTAAAATGTTATAAGTCTCAAGGCCAAAAACAATGGTTAAAAATCAAAAAAATAGTAAGTGTATGGTGAAATATGTGAAATAATGCAAAAAATTGTTGACAAAAAAGTTTGAGCTATGGTAGTATTTAAAAGCGAGCTTGCAAAAAAATAGAAAAAATAGTATAAAAGGGGGAATCCTTATGGAATTCAAAAAAAATGCACGAAGAACATTATGTTTAGGATTATTGCTAACACTTTCTGTTGTAGGTAGTGCGTTTGCAGCTAATGGACAAAGTGTAACTGTGAATATTGATAAAAATGAGACTTCAGCAGAGAGTACACTGGCAATATGGAATTGTCAAGATTATCTAGAGTTACAAGGAAATAATGATTCGACTTCAACTAATAGCCTTTATGTTCAGTGCTATGAACAACGTAATCAAGCTGTTAATAGAAAAGAGAAAGAATTTTTGCTAGCTGTAAATCAAAGTTCATCAGTCAGGTGGAAGCTTAGTGCCTACAATTCAGGAAAGGCTTATTTCGTTGTGCTGAATCCTAAAGGTGCACTTAAAAAAGGATGCATAGGAAGCGGTACCTTATTCGACTAAATATATTTAATGATAAAGAACTACATGTAATTTTTTCATGTAGTTCTTTATTAAAATATTTATATTTTATTATTTTATAGGAGTTATTTATGAAAGAATTTGCTCAGATTACATTTTTCGAATTTAAAATGATTATCAGAACAAAATTGAATTATGTATTATTACCAATTTTGCTTTATTTTCTATACTATAGTATTTATGACGGAGTTACAAATCTTACTTTGTCAGGTTATGTTTTGCAAATTTTAATTCTTGGTGCAATGATAATAAGCTATCAATCATTTAAACAAGAATATATACAGGGATATGAAGAATTATTGCAAGTTATAGGTAAAAGATATATTCTGAATTCAGCTAGGCTATTTGCAAATTGTATTTTTATGACGTTGATTAATGCTATGATTTTAGGTATTACAATTATATATGGATTTTACCAAAATCAACCAGAGTGGATAATTCATGAATCTGTAAAATATATTATCCTTTATTTTTATATAAGTTCAATAATAAGCATTGTTATCGGAGGTTCTATAGCTTCAGTAATTAAAAATAAACTTGGATATGCACTTCTAATTTTTGTAGGCATATGTATAGGGCCGTTAGGTAAAGGCGTATGTGAAGCAATTGCTACTATTCTAAATATTAATAACCTAAATGATTTTATTAATGCTATAAATATTGGTCAATATGATATTTACGAAGGTTTTAATTTTTTGTATGGATTTGAGATTGAATCGGGAAGGTTTATACATCGAGGAATATATCTATTAAGTTTACTTTGTGTTTTTTATATAATTAAAGGTCTTAAAGAGAAAAAAGAACAATTAAAGTATATAACTACTATTGCGTGCACAGTTATAGTATTATTGCCATTGGTGAATATAACCAGATACCCTATTTATATATATAAACCAGGAATAATTGGTGACGATGCTAAAGGTGTACATGACTATTTGTTTTATCAAAATAGTAAAATAACCTATGAGAAACCTAGCTTTTTATTATCAAAAGTCAAAGCTATAGTTGATACTAGAAAAGCGTTAGCTGTTAAAGGAGATTTCTTTATTCGGATTTCGGAAAACACAAATAGAATTAATTTTACATTATATCGAGATTTTAGAATAAAAGAGATTTCTTTTGATGATCAAAAGTTGTCATATAAGCAAGAGGGTGACAATATAATGATTACATTACCTGAATTTAAAAAGAAAGGAGACGAAATTTGTCTTGAAATTGAATATGAAGGTTTGAGTTCAAATTATTTCTTTTCTGGGGAAAAGGCTGTTTTATTACCTACTTATTTTAATTGGCTTCCTTTTCCGGGAAAAACTTCAAGTATGTATATGGAAAATTCCTTAATTAAGACATCTCCATTATATATTAATACTCCTGTTAGCTATGATATAGATGTTAAATGCCATAATAAGATTGCTTCAAACATTCCTAGTAATACAAATCATATTATTGGGACCTCTAGTGATGGTGTAAGTTTAATATCTGGATACTTATATTATATTGAAAATGACTTTAGATATTATTATACAAATAATATTCCGGTAGAAGAAATGCAAACTTATACTAAACAACTTTTAAAATATATTAATATGGTAGAAAATGACTTGGGGATTAAGGAAACCAAAATAAAACAAGCTTTTTTTGCTCCATTTAAGGAAGAATACTTAGCTATGTTAGATACTAATTATGTTGTAAATAGTCTGAAAGTTGGAGATACATTGTTTACAAGTTCATACCCTGAAGTAAACCGTTTAACAGATGAACACTATATATATGAGGCAGTAGCTTGTATATTTAATTCAAATATAGATTTTGTCGCTCAGGATTTAGAAACTAAAACTAAAATGATTTCAGCATATGTTGATTGTTTTGTGAGAAAGTGCAATGTAAAAACAGAATTTTCGAACAAAATACCGGAAGATGTGGAGTATTGGATTGAGAGGTGTAAAAAATTATCATGGTAGAAATTCAAATAAAGAATGTAACAAAGAAATATGGGAATAAAATTGCATTAAGGGATGTAAACATTAAAATATCGAGTGGTGTTTTTGGATTACTTGGATCTAATGGTGCTGGAAAAACAACACTAATGAAATGCTTAGTGAGTCTTCTTAAATATGAGGGTCAGATTGAATTTATGGTAGATGGAAAAAATCAAAATGGAATGATAAAGGTTGGATATCTACCACAAAATTTTATGTTATTTAAGCAATTGACTGTTAAAGAAGCTTTGGAATATGTAGCGATACTCAAAAATATAAAAAGTAAAAATGAAATTGATGAGATTATCAATAAAGTAAATTTAACACAGGAAAAAGATAAGAAGGTAAAAAAGTTGTCAGGTGGGATGTTAAGGAGATTGGGAATTGCTCAAGCATTGATTGGAAGTCCGAATATACTTATTATCGATGAACCTACAGTAGGTCTTGATCCAAAAGAAAGAGTTCGAATTCGTAATTTGCTTTCTAATTTAGGCAACGAAATGATTGTTATTATTTCTACTCACATTGTAGAAGACCTTGATGCTATTGCAAACAAAGTAGCAATTTTAAAAGATGGTGTTATAGTAGAGCAAGGAGACGTAGAAGATTTGTTATCAAAGTTACAGGGCAATGTTGGAATGCTTAACATTGAACGTGGGGATTTACATAAATATGAAAGTGAGTATACAATATCATCAGTAAACTATATTGATAATAGCTTGTCAATTAGAATTATAAGCGATAAATTACCACAAAATTCAAAAATAGAATCCCCTAAACTAGAGGATGTATATTTTTATTTTAATGGAGTTAGTAATGATTAATAATTATAAGAGACTAGAAATAAAATTAATGGGTACTGTTTTTGTTGTGCCTATTATTATGTTATGTGTTGTATTAATTGTAGGTTTTTTATCAATTAATTCTGATAATGCGGAATATATAATATATTCAACTATGGAAAACTTAATTCCCCTATTTGCAGGGTGGTGGGGAATATTTTGTATGTATGAGTTGCTTGAGGCTGAAGGTGGGGAAATAATTCGTACTTATGGATTAAGTTTTTTTTCATTAGGTATAAAAAAGAATCTATATTACTTTTGTAGCTATCTAGTTATGTCTATAGTTGCAAGTACTATAGTTATGCAAATAGTAATGCAACACATTTTTTTAGATATGTTAGTTCAAATTGCATTCCAAGCACTTTATTTTTCTGCATTTGCATTTGCTATAATGACGATAGTTAGAAATAGTGGATGGAGTCTTTTTATACTAATGGCCTATTTCATTATTGCATTTTTTACAAATGGAGAAGGCCTTGGGATATTTAATATCTATCTTTTCAAACAGGGATTTAGCTTTAATGGTTCACTATTATTTATTTGTTTGAAATGCTTTGGGTTTGCGATATTGTTCTATATTACAGGAAATAGATTTATAAAGAGAAATTAATGAGCAGGAAATAAATAGTTAAGCATTAAGGTGTGCACCTTTTAGCGGAAGTACTATACTTTTTAGCGGAACTCCATACAATTTAGCGTTAATTGAATTCCGCTAAATTGTATCAAAATCAGAGTGATTAGACAAGATTAAAGTCGCTTATCCGTAAGGATAAGCGTTTTTTGCGTTATGCAAATTATGGCGATGGGTTAGTTTAGTAATACAAAAATCCGTAATAGCTGAGGGGTACTTAGAAGTAAGTGGCTCGAAACTTACCAGTAATGGATATTTAATAGCAAAAGATAATGTTTCAATTAATATTATTAATTGAGCAATGTGCATCAATAGATACAAGTCAAATAGTTCCTACATTGCTTGGTGCGGTTAAGAAGCTTATGGAAAAAGTGGAAGCGTTAGAAGCTAAAATTATAGCTTTAAAAGGTTAATATATCATCCAGCCTGGATACGCTACGAATTAACCCTACCAAAAACACAGCCAATGATATGTGGAAAGTATACCAAAAAATATGGTATACTTTTTTAGCGTGCTACAAATAAAGTAGTCCGCCACTAAAATGAAGAAGTCTTAAAGTTTTTAAGTTAAATGTAACTAGCATTTAACACTTTAAGACCCCAAACGCAAATTGATAATAACACTTGTAGATGAAAAAATCAATATATATAGCAAAAGTTTTATCATAACCTTCAACTCTGAATTCATAGACGAATTAAAAAGGTCTTCTTCACTACGCCGGAAAACAGTATCATACAAGGTTTTTATCGATAACAAAGAAAAACAGTTAATTTGCCCTATGCTAAAATCTGATGATAAAAAGAATATAGTCATATGTCCTTCGATAAAACTTCCTAACAGAAAATATCCGGTTTATGTATATATTTATGCAGTCATTCTCTACCTTAGTTCAAGTTTATCAATGAGAAAGGTAGCACTTAAGGTGCGTACAAAGTTCGGATTGGAAAATTTCAGCCATTCCACTC
>JAEZUI010000187.1 GCA_023421115.1 Bacillota bacterium
AGAGCCTTAGAGAATGTAGACGAAGCGGAGTCCGATTTTTGCAAAGCAAAATATCGTTCCTCTGTCTCTTGCGAAGCAAGATAAGTCGAATCACTGTCTGAGCGAAGCGAGTTTGATTCGACCCGTAGCAAGTCGTACATTCTCTTAGGCTTGTAGCTTAGTTCTTGGAATAATATGCATTTGCACGGCGGCGAGTACCCATCTTTCCCACAAAGCCCTTCTAACCCCCACTAATTACAAGCGATACTACATGGGTTTGAATGGAGTGTCATACTCTTTTTATTGCAAAAAAAGAGCTCTGCACTATTTCCTTAGTACAAAGCCCCCTTTTTTGTTCTATTAGCGGTTAATTAAAGACATAACTTCAGACCTAGTTCTTGCATCTGTTTTAATTATACCTCTAAGTGCAGAAGTAACAGTTTTGGAACCGGGCTTTTTTATGCCACGCATAGTCATACATAAATGCTCTGCTTCAACAACTACAGCAACGCCTAAAGGATCAATGGTATCCATTATTACGTTTGCAACTTCACTGCTTAATCGCTCCTGAAGTTGGGGTTTTTTAGCCAGCAAATCTACAATCCTTGCTAGCTTGCTAAGACCCATTATTTTGCCTTTCTTAGGTATATACACTACATGCGCCACTCCTACAAATGGCAGCAGATGATGTTCACACACTGAGTAAAGGGGTATATCCTTTACCATAACCATTTCCTCATGATGTTCCTCTTGGAATACCTTTACCAATTCCTTCGGGTCTTGATGGAGCCCGGCAAATATTTCCTCGTACATGCGAGCTACCCTGTCTGGTGTCTCAATTAAGCCCTCACGATCAGGATTCTCTCCAATAGCAAATAGTATTTCTCTTACCGCTGCTTTAACACGTTCCTTATCAACCATTTCCATAACCTCTTTTCACTTAAATAAAACATTGTTATATATTATACTTCATTATAGGCATTTTTACAAAATAAAATAGCTTTCTTAAATATTATAGGCCCCTGCTATTCTTCACAGCAGCGACCTATAACTTTTAATTAATATTCCTTTATAAACACAAAAACTTATTTTTCAGTTTGAACAGTTCACTCATGCTAGAACTTATTAGCACAAAACTATTCAGTCATGGGTTAAGCTGTCGCTTGTGTTTTGTTTGGCTTCTGCTTTTTCACTGTGATTCCTTTTTTCTTTGATATTACATCAAAAGCTACTGCAGCTACCAATACAAATCCTTTAACTACCATTTGCCAGTTTGCGTCCACTCCAAGAATAGACATTCCGATATTCAATACACCCATGAATATGGCTCCGATAACAGCCCCACCTACAGTACCTACACCACCATAAGCAGATGCACCGCCGATAAAGCAGGCACCTATGGCATCGAGCTCATATCCTGTACCAAGGCTCGGTGCAGCAGAATTAAATCTAGCTATACAAACCAAAGCCGCAACCGCACAAAGAAATCCCATATTAGTGTAAGCAAAGAACATCATCTTTTTGGTGTTAACACCGGAAAGTCGTGTCGCTTTTGCATTTCCACCCATTGCATAAAGGTATCTACCTGGAACGGTGTTACTTGTAAAGTATGAGTATACAAGCACTACCACTGCAATAAGAATCAGAACAACCGGATATCCTTTATTATTTCCAAGTAGGTACGAAAAGTACAGTATAGCTGCACTTATAATGGAGAGTTTTGCCAAAAGAATAGGCATACTTTCAACTGTATAGCCCTTTTTTATTTTTTTAACTCTTCCCATAACCTCCAACATGATAAATACGATACAGATTATTACAGCAATACTTAATGTAACTGTCAATAAACGTGAGTTGTTATCTGTCTTATAAAGAAAACTTGTAAAATACTTCAGGTACGAATCTGGAAATGGTGATCGGGTCTGTCCATCGAGAATAACCTGGGCAAATCCCCTCCAAATCAACATACCTCCTAAGGTAACAATAAATGGCGGTATTTCAACGTAAGCAATACAATATCCCTGAACTGCACCAATAATTATACCTACAAGAAGACAAACCAAAATTGCCAAATACATATCCACCTTCATAGTGATCATGAGCGTTCCCGTCAC
This sequence comes from Bacillota bacterium, assembly GCA_023421115.1. Taxonomy (GTDB): domain Bacteria; phylum Bacillota; class Clostridia; order Acetivibrionales; family Acetivibrionaceae; genus Acetivibrio. The sequence goes on from JAEZUI010000187.1 coordinate 2,094, forward strand.
TGCTCCACAAAGAGCCATGATGGAACCTACAGAAAGGTCAATATTACCCCCGGTAAGAATACATAGCAGCATTCCTGTAGCAAGGATTACTACATAGCTGTTTTGTGTAATAATATTTGAAAAGTTTTGTGGACTCAAGAGAGGAGTCTTACCAGCCCCAAGAATCAGAGCTTGAAACATAATTGTTACCAATATTAATGCAATCAGCATTGTGTTATCTTTTAGGAAACTCTTAAATCTTTGCATATCCATTCTCCATTTTGTTATTTTCTCTCATTATGCATGACATGATTACTTCTTGATTAGCCTCTTCTATAGGCATTTCAGCAATCATTCGACCTTCATGCATCACATATATTCGGTCACTCATGCCAAGAACCTCCGTTAGATCAGAACTTATTAGTATAACGGATTTCCCCTCAGCAACCAAACTGTTGATGATACAATAAATTTCATATTTTGCACCTACATCGATTCCTCTCGTAGGCTCATCAAGAATCATGATATCCGGGTCTGCAAACATCCATTTTGCAAGAAGTACCTTCTGTTGATTACCTCCGGATAGATTTTCCACATTTTGAAGTACACTTGGACATTTGGTATTTAGTTTTTCCTTATATTCTTTAGCTACAAGAATTTCCTTATCTTTGTCGATTACATTATAGTGGCTAATTTTGTCCAGCTTAGCTAGCGAATTATTAATATGAATAGAATTTGATAAAATTAGCCCATCACCTTTTCTATCTTCTGTAACATAAGCCAATTTTGCGTTGATAGCCTTCCTTACATTGTTTAGCTTTGCTTCTTCTCCATTGATTTTGAGTGTCCCGCTAATATTTGTTCCATAGCTTTTACCAAATATGCTCTTTGCAAGTTCAGTTCTCCCAGAGCCCATAAGTCCGCTTATTCCGACAACTTCACCTTTTCTGACATTAAAGTTGACCTTATCGCAAACTTTTCGTTCTGAGTACAGTGGATGATATACAGTCCAATCGGATACTTCCATAGTAACTTCGCCTATCTGAGATACCCTCTTTGGATAACGATCAGTGATTTCGCGACCAACCATACCTTTTACAATACGGTCTTCATCAATACTGTCCTTACCTTTCACTAATGTCTCAATAGTGGAGCCATCTCTTAGAATAGTAATTTTGTCAGCCACATAAGATATCTCATTGAGTTTATGGGAAATCAAAATTGAAGTTACACCCTGCTTTTTAAATTCAAGCAGAAGGTTTAAAAGATTTCTGCTGTCGTTTTCGTTGAGTGATGCAGTAGGTTCGTCAAGAATCAATAGTTTTACATCTTTGCCTAGTGCTTTGGCAATTTCAACCAACTGCTGCTTCCCAACACCAATGTCCTTGATCAAGGTATGACTGTTTTCACGCAATCCGACAGTACTTAACAGTTCATCGGCTCTTGCATACGTTTTATCCCAGTCAATGGAGTATTTTTTACCGATCTCATTGCCCAGGAACATGTTTTCTGCAATAGTCAGATATGGTACCAACGCCAATTCTTGGTGTATAATAATGATACCCAACCGTTCACTATCTTTAATAGTTTTAAAATTACAAATTTCACCGTTATAAACAATGTCCCCCTCATAGCTTCCATAAGGGTAGATTCCGCTCAGTACATTCATAAGGGTTGACTTTCCTGCCCCGTTTTCTCCAACTAGTGCATGAATCTCGCCCTCTTCTACCGTCAGGTTTACATTGTCAAGCGCTTTGACCCCGGGAAAAGCCTTGGTAATTTTCTTCATCTCCAGCAATATTTTCGCCACTAAAGATCCCCCTTTAATTTCTCTGAACGCATGTCCGTGCTATCAAGAAGTCGACAAGTCGTCTGAGTGTATCTGCGGGACATAACATCCTTTCGCTTTTGCCGCCTTCACTACGTTCGAAAGAGGCTGAAAAAATTGGCAGGCGGTTTTATCCGCCCGCCAATTTCTGATGGTTTTAGTCTATTTTACTGAATATCTGCTTCCTCATAGTAACCACTGTCAATCAGTAATTCTTTATAATTGTCAACAGTTCCTACTACAGGTGCACACAGGTAGGAACGAACATTTCCAATTCCATTGTTATAAGTATCTTCGTTGTTTATTTCAGGTTCGCCACCCTTAACAATAGCATCTACCATACCTACAACCTTATCAGCCAAAGTACGAGTATCTTTGAATACAGACATAGTTTGAAGACCCTTTATCATGTTCTTTACGTTTGGTTTGTCGCAATCTTGACCAGTGATAATAGGCATATTATTTTTGTCATATCCAGCGGATACAAGTGCATTGGTTACACCCATTGCAGTAGAATCGTTGGAACAGCAAACTGCATCGAGCTTTGTACCTTTAGGGCTGTAGCCTGCAGAAGAGATAATAGTGTCCATACGGGACTGAGCATTTTCAGTCAACCATTTTTCTGTAGCTGTCTGTGCCTGAGTTGTTTGTCCAGAAGGAACCCTCACAACGCCACTATCAATATATTTTTGTAGAACGTCCATTGCACCGTCATAGAAAAACTTCGCATTGTTGTCTCCAGAGTCACCAGTGAATATTTCAATATTGAAAGGACCCTTATTGTTTTTAAGATCTAATTTCTCTTCAATAAACTCTCCCTGCATCACGCCAACCTTAAAGTTGTCAAAAGTCGCATAGTAGGAAACAGCATCACTATTCATAATAAGTCTATCATAAGCAATAACCGAAATATTTTGTTCTTTAGCCTGTCTGAGAACTTCTGTCAGAGAGCTTCCATCAATCGCCGCAATTACAAGCACTTTGCAGCCATCAGTAATCATGTTTTCGATTTGGTTTACCTGGGTTGGTATATCGTTGTCCCCTGCGTATTGAAGGTTAACCTTATATCCGGCTTTTTCAAGCTTCTCCTTCATGTTCTTTCCATCCTCATTCCAACGCTGCAAGCTTTTAGTCGGCATACTGACACCAATAGTTCCAGTTCCTTCTTTAGTAGTGCTGTTTGATTCATCAGGAGCTTTGGTTGATTCACTAGGTTTGCTGGTCGGTTGATTATTGTTACTGTTTGTTCCACCGCAAGCACCTAAAGATAAAGCAAGGACAAAAGCCATACTTAATGCAATCAGTTTTTTCATATTTTTCTCCCTCTCTCGATCATTTTTTTGATTATTTTTGACAAACTACATACTAAAAGTTGGTTTAATAATAGCATTCACAAAAAAAGTTGTCAACATGGTTTTTTATTTAACTACCGTTTAAACCTTTTTATTACAAATCTATTCCGCAAGCTGTTCAACTATGATTAAAATTTACTCTATAATTGATAAAAGCCGGAAGTTTTTATATGCTTCCGACTTTCATTATTAATATAAATTCTTCTCTTATCTAACCTGCATTCTGGACTATTTCTTCTGATTTTTCCGAGCTGCGTTTAATTTCTGACCTGAGCTCTTCAACAATTTTCAAAGAAGCTTCGAAGTCTTCATGGAACATTACAATAAAATCTCCGGGTTGAGCATCAAGTATAGCCTTTTCCAAGGCTTTTCCCTCAGAGTAAATAACTTCAACGTTTTCCTTTGATACTACACACTTTATAATGGCATCATAAAATATTCCGGCTACTTCTCCAGCTTCCCTTCCCCTTAGATCAGCATCTTCCTTTATATACAACCGATCAAACGCTTCAGCACAAATTTCAGCTGCACTATATATACTTGAATCCTGTCTATCTCCCGGCATACCAATAATTCCTATATACCGCTTGGCATTGAGCTTCTTAACAAATTTTATTACCTCTTCAAACCCTGCCGGATTATGCCCATAATCCAACATAACCTTAAATTCTCCCATATCAAACACATTAAATCTTCCCGGATTCGAACTTGAATCCGGCATGAACGTTATCAAACCGGCTTTTATAGTTTCAACAGGCACATTCAATCCAAATAGTGCAGAAACCGCAGCAAGAGAGTTTTCAATGTTGCACTCGAGCATACCCTCAAATGTTATAGGAATGTCCTTCACATTTTCAAGCTGTATTTTTACTCCTTTTTTAGCCATAAAGATCTCTCCATCCTCTATAAATACCGCCCTATATCCCTGATTGATATGATCTTGTAATATAGGATTCTGCTTGTCTTTGGAAAATAATATAATTTCACTTTTCGCTCTGTCCATAAAGTACTTCGCAAATCTGTCGTCTGCGTTTATAACAGCGTATCCGTCAGGTTTAACTGCTTCGATTACAAGGGATTTTACATAGGCAAGTTCTTCGAGAGTATCTATTCCATCTATTCCTAAATGATCTTCACTTAAATTCGTGATAACTCCAATATCAGCCAGATCATATCCAAGACCTTTCTTAACAACACCCCCTCTTGCTGTTTCTAGAACAGCAGCATCTATTGCCTTGTTTGAAAGCACCATTCTTGCACTGACAAACCCTGTATTGTCACCTCTTAACAAACATTCCTCACCTACATAAATCCCGCTTGTAGTTGTCATACCTACTATTTTCCCATGAAGTCCTAAAGTGTGCGCTATAAGTCTTGTTGTTGTAGTTTTACCATTGGTTCCTGTTACTGACACTACAGGAATGTTATAAGCATCCTTCCCGTAAAACATCATATCCAAAATGTCCGAGGCTACATTTCTTGACTCTCCAATGGTAGGGTAAATGTGCATCCTTAACCCTGGAGCAGCATTAACTTCAATTATAGCTCCATCTTGTCTGCATATAGGCTCCGATATATCTTCACAGCACACATCAACTCCGGCTATATCCAATCCAAGAACTTTTGCGGCACTCACTGCAATTTCAGCATTATATGGATGTACTTCTTCAGTACAGTCTCTTGCTGTCCCACCGGTACTAATATTGCTGTTATACCTAAGATAAACAACTTCATCGGGCTCTGCAACATAATGTTCATCGCAGCCCTGACTAGACAACACTTTCTTAGCAAGATCATCAAGTTTAATTTTCGTAAGGGGTTTTTCGTGATCTGAACCCCTTAGATCGTTTGAGTTTTCTATATCAACCAATTCCGCAACAGTATGAATACCGTCCCCAACAACGGAGGGTGCTCGCCTTTCGGCTGCAGCAGATAATTTGTCACCTATTACAAGCATTCTATAGTCTTTCCCAGTAATAGTCTTCTCTACCAAAACAGCTTTTGAAAACTTTTTAGCTTCCATATATGCTGCCCGTACTTCCTGTTCATCCTTAATATTAACAGTAACGCCTTTGCCCTGGTTACCATCTAAAGGTTTGACCACAACAGGAAAACCTATTTTTTGTGCAATATAAACAGCACCTTCTTCGCTATATGAAACGTCACCCTCAGGAACGGGAATCCTGTAATCCCTTAGGATTTTTTTAGTCAGATCCTTGTTACTCACGGTATCCACCGATATACAGCTTGGCAAGTCAGTAAGGGAAGCTTGTATCATCCTCGAATGCTTTCCATATCCAAGCTGTATCATACTTCCGCTTCCTATACGTGTAACAGGAATACCCCTTTTTTGTGCTTCGGTATAAATAGCATTTGTGCTTGGACCTAAGTCATCTTCGACTGATATGGCCCTTAAGTTTTCCATAATCTTAGAAAAATTTAACTCTTTATCATTTATAATAGCAGAAACAACTTCAAATACAGCCCTTGCACATTCTATGCCGCATTTCTCATTTTTATATTCATAGACAACATAATATAAGGAAGGCTCTTCAATAACCCTGGTCTTTCCATAATTAACTTCGTATCCAAGCATGTTTTGAAGCTCTAGTATCATATGTTCCACCACATGTCCAATATAAGTTCCCTCAATCAATCTTTCAACAAATCCACCCTTATGCCCTGTTGAACAGTAGTGGTTACTTAGTCCTGGAAAATATTTAAGTATTTTTTCATTAAAACCATCAAAATCCTTTGTAGGTTTTTTATATAATTCACCAATATCAACCAATAATTTAATTACAGGTTTATGACTATAAATATTTCTGCCGCTAAAGTTCTGTATATTCAAAATTTGCACTTCTCTTCCTCCTAGACAATATGTGCATATATATTTTCTACTAATTATTCACCCTGAAAACTTCCCTGTCCATCATGCTAAATCCATATCCATGTGGTAGTACATGGATAGTAACATTTGTGATGGCAAGGAGTTCATCAGGTTTTAGTTCGGATACATTTGAACTCTTTATTGTGTTTCCATCAACAACTGTAACCGCATTCGATCCAATTACTTCAAAATGAGCGTCGGGATAAACTCTTATTGCAGTATCCTCATCAATTCCTATACCCAACATAAACGGATTTTCTGCCACACCACACAAAAGCCTTCCAATTCTACCTCGCTGATCGAAATGCTGGTCAATGATGGCTTCCTCCAGCAAACCAAGTCCAGGAGCCATTTTTAATGTACACTTCCTTGCAGGTCCATTACTGTCTCCCTCGACTATCATTGTATTGCTCATAACTGAAGCACCCGCGCTTGTTCCAACAATTACCACTCCCTGTGAGTACACTTCCCTCAAGGCCGTATTAGTCTTCGTTCCACCTAAAATACTTGTTATTCTAAGTTGGTCTCCTCCTGTAAAGAAAATACAACTGCAAGTTCTTATTATATCTGCATTCCTTTCGTCATTTGCTTCGTCCCTAGTATTAATATTCAATACTTGTATATTATTTAGCCCCAAAGACTCAAAAACCATTCTGTAATTGTTTCCGACCTCTTCAGGTTTTTCTGTTGCAGTAGTCAAAACAACAAGGCTACCCTGCTGCTGTTGGACAATATCAGAAACATGTTTTAGAATGGTCTTTTTACCGACTTTGTCTTCAGCTCCACCAATTATAATCAAATTCCCTGTTACTTTCTTTTCCATAGCTGTCCTCCAAACAGATATAACACTTAAAAACTCCGGGGCACCTCCGCCCCATCGTTTTTGCCTCTTTCACCTCGTTCGAAAGAGCTGAGTAAAAAAGCAAGGATTTATCCTATCCCTGCTTTTGACAAATACTATATTCCCAAATAGTGTCTGGTGTAATTCATTATTACTCCGCTAAAAATCAGTCCAATACCCATTAGTATTATACTTGATACAATTACAAACAATCCTGCTCTGCTGCCATTTTTTGTTGAAAGAATACCCATAATTACACCCACTACTCCGAAAATAAAGGGATATGCAAAAAGTGACGCTATTGCACATATATAGCCTATTGCTACTAAAAAACCTGTACCTTTTGCAGTCTTTGACCGAGTATTTATTCTATCCATAAAATCACCCTTTTTTAAGAGATCGAACTAATAACCTCTTGTAAATAAAAAATTACATTTGGCTATCTATAAGTATTTACATTTTCACAAACTCATATTCATTATTTAGGTGTTTCAAAAAATTTCGTTAGTCAATATATAGTTCCACCCTTTAAAATCAACTTTTTTTGAAACACCCATTGACCAGTATCTTCTTGGAAGCACCTTATTGCCACAAACTAAAAATCTTCATATAAACCCTTTCTAACAATCAAACCATTATCTACGAATTTCTCCCCGCCAATCAATAAACTGTTTATCCTAAAGTCCTGCTTGTTTATCACTACAATATCTCCATCGCTGCCTTCGGCGAGAATCCCCTTCCGAGGAAATAGTTTAATTCTCTTTGCCACATTTTCAGTAACGGTTCTGAGAACTGATGTTATATCAAGGTTCCTATCCAAAATACATAACCTTATATCCTCAAATAGCTGTAATACCTTGCCTATACCATTTGGCGGAATACTTCCATTCCCATCCGATGATACCGTGACCCTGTCTATAGATACTCCTTCCTTAAAAAGCAATTCCATTGCATCAGGTACTGAATAACCCGTTTCACTGCTCTGGCCGGCTGTTAAATCGATATTTCCCCCATTATTTGCAAATTCTATAGCTTGATGGAATAACTTCTTGTTTCTATTAAGATGCGTGGGAATAAACATATCTATTGGGTAATCAGAATTCTCTATGAGCTCAGCTAGCGGCTTCAAACCATTCTTCCCATCTCCTACATGTATGTGTACAATGCCTGCCTTCTTGCTTAAAAGCCCACCTACCCTTGCTTCATATGCAATTTCTCTAAGCATATCCAGCGTAGGATGGGATGATCTGTGGTCCGATATAGCTATTTCACCTATTCCGATAATCTTGTCTATAAGTGTAATATCCTTTACAGCTTTACCAGTGATGGTTGCTGTGGGAACTTCATAGCTCCCTGTATATACGTATGTGTTTAATCCTTCTGACTCTAAGCTCCGGGCTTTTGCTAAAAGTCCCTCTATGTTCCTTGTAATGCTATCAAAACCTAACACACCTACAACTGTTGTTATTCCTGCAATCAAAATGTCACTGAGCTTAATTTCCGGTATTCTACTCTCAAAACCTTCTTCACCACCGCCGCCAACAATATGGAGATGTTGATCTAAAAAACCGGGACAAATTATTTTGTCTGTACAGTCGATAATCTCTACATCCAATAAATTATCTTCTGCTATATTGTCAGCAATTTTGTAAATTTTATTGAGGGCAAGCAACACATCTTTATTTCCTAAAAATTCAGGTGCATAGCACGTAGCGTTCTTTAAAAGTTTGAACATTCCATAAACCCCTTTAATTTCAATTTTAAAAACATTTTCTGCACAGCAAAATAATGCTCCTCTGTTTGTAAGCTTTTAAACTTCTGTGTTGGGCTTTTTAACCTAAATGTTGTATAGGTTATTTTTGAAATGGCCTTATCAATTAATATTGGCAAATTCAACACATAGTATAAATGGTATCTTTTTGTATAAGCTTAATCGATGTCAAAATAAAAGTTTAATATTTTTTATATTATTCGACATTTTATTCACATTCGTTTAATATCTTCTTCTATTTTATGACATTGTTTCTATTTATTTAGGTTGCTAAGTCATTTTATATTTGATAAACTCTAAATAATACTTTATGTAAATTAAGCTTTACATAAAAATACATTATAATGATAAAGGATGGTCAAAGTGACTGTGGATTTTAATCTTCTAACATCAAAACAGAAAAAAGTATATTCTGTAATTGAAACTTTTATCAAAACTAGAGGTATTCCTCCTACTGTAAGGGAAATAGGTGAAATGGTCGGAGAAAAAACTCCCGGCGCAGTTCAGGGAATACTAAACCGTCTAGAACAAAAGGGTGTAATTAAAAGGGAAGTCGGTATGGCAAGGTCTATACAACTTGTTACCGATAACTCTCAGTACATGACCCCTGTCTACTTGCCTAAAATAAAAAAAATAACCACCCGTAATGTTTCCGACCTTTTTAATGTATACAACGTAATAAAATATTATCCATTCCCTTCAACATTATTCGAATCGGACAATTTACCGGAAAATTGTTTCTTAATAAGTTGTCCAGATAACAGTCTTATACACAGCGGAATTAAGTATGAGGACAGCTTAATTGTAGACAGAGATACTGAAAACAAATTAGATGACGGGGATATTGTTTTGGTACTATACGAGAACCATGTACTTTTAAGGTTCTATAGTAAGCATGAAAATGCTAGTAACATTGTATTAAAGGCGGATAGTGACCTTATAGGAAAAGAAGTCTTTAATAAGGATGAAGTAGTAATTATAGGCAAGCTTATCGGAAGATATACTAATTATTAATCAGGGGCGTCACGCCCTATTTTTTTGCTTAGATAAATAGCTTATGGTATTTGCATGCCATAGGCTTCTTTATTTTGTATATAATGTATTTTGCTTTGCCATGAGATATAAACCTTGAGTGTGAGGATTTTTGAACCTGGATTAAGGTGAGTGCCTATTGTGTTTTAGGGTAAACGACACAATTACGAGACCTTCGCATAGAAGCTGTAAGCCGAAAGCGTGATAATTTGAGCCGCGTCTATGCGACATCCTGTCGCGAGACGCTAAAAATGCCATCCGTGGCATTTTTGCTTCAAATTATCACGCTTTCGGCAACAGCTTCTTGTGCTTAGGTCAAGTAATTGCGTCATTTGACCCTAAAACAAGTTTACACTTTTCTAGGTTATTTTTTTCTGTTTATAGTTTTTCTATTTCTTCCTTTATGAGTTTTCCCATTTCTTTTGTACCGATAACTTTTGAATCTTTTGATGCTATGTCGGCTGTTCTGTAGCCTGCGTTCAGGACATTTTCGACAGCTCTTTCAATTGCCTCGCTTTCTTTTTCAAGGCCTAAGGAATATTTCATCATCATGCCTATGGAAAGAATTGTAGCTATTGGGTTTGCTTTGTCTTGGCCTGCTATATCGGGTGCTGAGCCGTGTATGGGCTCATATAAACCTAAAGTTCCCTGGCCAAGACTTGCAGATGGAAGCATTCCTATTGAACCGGTTATCATTGAGGCTTCATCAGATAAAATATCTCCAAACATATTTGAAGTAACTATAACATCAAACTGCATGGGATTTCTTACAAGCTGCATTGCAGCATTATCCACATACATATGGTTGAGTTCAACCTCTGGGTAGTCCTTAGCCACTTTTAAAACTACTTCACGCCATAATCTTGAGCTCTCAAGAACATTAGCTTTATCTACAGACATAACTTTTTTGCTTCTTTTCATAGCAGCTTCAAAAGCAAGTCTTGTTATCCTCTCAACCTCGAAAGTACTGTATTTTTCCGTATCAAATGCAGCTTGACCCATTTCCCCTGCATCCACTCTTCCCTTTTCACCAAAATACATACCTCCGGTTAATTCGCGAACAACCATAATATCTATTCCATCCTTAACTATATCAGGTCTCAACGGAGAAGCATCTTTTAAAGCAGAATAAATTACTGCCGGCCTGAGATTTGCATACAAGCCAAGTCCTGCACGTATCCCAAGCAGACCTGCTTCTGGTCTCTTGTCACCTGGAAGAGTATCCCACTTGAATCCACCAACAGCACCTAAAAGTACTGCATCACAGCTTTTGCACAACTCTAAAGTCTTACTCGGAAGCGGTTCACCATACTCATCTATTGCACACCCACCGAGTGCACCTTCCTTCAGTTCAAACTCGTGATTAAATTTCTTTCCTACCGTATTTAAAACAGCAATAGCCTCTTTAACAACCTCAGGTCCTATTCCGTCTCCCGGCAAAACCGCAATTTTAAATTTACCCATTATATCCACCCCTCATATAAGCTAGTTTAATTGTTTTGATTTTTTATAAATTATATAATTAATACGCTAAACTAAAATTTATTATGATGTATCATAAAAATCAGAGTCAATTATAACTTCCATAAATTATTATAAAATAAATAAAGACTAATATTCTTCCTGTATTAATCTTTATTTGTTAAGTTTTCTTAATGTTTTTTGACAAAAGAGAATTATCTTTTCTATAACTTAATGGAGTCATTTTCACATTCTTTTTGAAAATGTCATTGAATCTCTGTTGATTGGAAAAACCGACATTTAGTGCAATATCACTAATTTTTAGTGTCGAATCTTTTAGCAATTCTTTTGCCCTTTCTATTCTTGTCTTAAGTAGGTAATTAATAGGACTTATACCCATTTCCTCCTTAAAAGCACGGGTAAAGTAGCTGGTACTTAAGAAAACATATTGGGATATGTCTTTTAACGAAATATCCCTTTCATAATTATTGTCTATATAACTTACTGCCACCTGAATTAATTCCTTAAGTTTTGAACTCTTATTCTTTATACTATTTTCCCATTCCATCTTAAGCGCTCTTGAAATTAATACAAACAGCTCCATTACGAGTAGATAATTGAGCAATTCGCTACCTATATCAGGGTTTTCCTTTTCCTTTAAAATCCTATTTAAAAGATTAATTATCTCATTTTTTTGGCTTACTTTAAGTCTTATAAATGCACCAGATTCTTTTCCGCTGACAAAGTCTAAAAAGAACTCTAAAGATACACCTGAAAATTGCATATCAAACTTATTTACAAATTTGAAGTTTAAAACAATAAATTCACAGCCTGCCTCTGACTTCACTGTAAACTTGTGAAATTGGTTTGGCTTTATAATTATAATATCGTTAGGCCCTATCTCTGCCGGATATCCGGATATCTCGAAAACTGCATTTCCTCTTTTGATGTAGACCATTTCATAGTACTCATGACGGTTTGGTTCCATAGACCATGTTATATCGTGAATTCTTTCTATCGTCTTCACTATCACTGGCAAAAATGTTGAGGAGTTTAAAAGACTCTCCCACGCTTTTGGAAGTATTCCACTTTCCACTTCGGCTCACCTTCATTCCTATATAAAACAATTATTTTCCGCTTCGTCTGAACACTCCAAGACCCTTAAACAAATTCAGACCCCCTAGTTTATCTTTATCAGAAAGCTCTCTGTTCCTAAATACACCTTGATTAACCGTTCTCGCATCCTCAACAGAATAAAAAGCCTTTGCATTACACATTGTAATTATCCCTAAAACCTCTTCGAGTTCTTTTCTTTTAATAATAGTATATACTATTTTTACATCTCCATTTGCTCCACGAGCATCAACCACCGTAACACCAAAACCTGCATTGCGAAGTCTTTCCCTTAAAGAGCATTCATCTTTTACAAGTATTACCCTCACAACCAGCATCCCTATTGCAAGTTTTTCTTCAATTATCATGCCAACAAAGGTACCAGTTGCAAAGCCAGCTGCATAGGCAAAATAACAAGCAATATTATCTAAATGCTTCATTATCTGGCTGATAGCCATAATCCATACCAACACTTCAAAAAATCCAAGTAGAGGCGCTAAGTTTCTTTTGCCTCTTGACACAAATATAATACGTATTGTACCTATTGATACATCAATAATACGAGATAAAAAAATAAGTATCGGCAAGACACCCCAACTAAAAATATCAGTATTCATAAACTCAAAAAAGTTTATTACCCCCACCTCCTTTTTTTTCGTTACCCCTTACCTTAATTCAATTGTACAGAAACAACCGAAAATGGTCAACCTTTCAAACCTTCAACTCGCTTTAATCCATCAATAGTTTTATACACATTGGTGTCATATATTATTGGTATTTTAAGGCTTGCAGAAATCTTTGTCTTCATATTTGAACGCGTGGGGTTTACGAAATCAATATTGTGTCCACTCATTTGCTTAAGTCTTTATTCCTTAAATTTAATACTAATACTTTACTTTATACGAAATTGAAAATATAATAAAATAAGTGAATATATAGTTAACTACTACAGTAAACTAATAATATAGCTATTATAACATTTACACACTTTATGTGGTAAGGTGATTTCAATTTTTTAACACTATTAATTAAGTTATTTTTTGAAATAGCCTAAACAGGAGGCAAGAGAAAATGAGAATTAGTGGAGTATCATATGCTCAGAGAAAAACACACAAAACAAGGACAATTATTATGGCTATAATTATACTTGTACTATTAGCTTCTATAGCTTTAATAGGAGTATCTACATATACAGGGTGGATGTTAACTCATCCCGAGAGAAAAGCTCTTCCGGTTTTTTCTTCTAACATAGTTCCTGAATACAAAAATATTTCTTTTAAAGATATAAAAGACGAAATAACTCTAAAAGGATGGTTTTTTGAAGTAAAAGGTAGCAACAAGACTTTAATTATGGCTCACGGTTATCGTCAAAACAGGCTCCCCCATGGTGAGAATTCTTTTCCTTTGATAAAATTTCTTTTGAATCAAGGTTATAACGTATTGACCTTTGATTTTAGAAACTGCGGTGAGTCAGAAGGAAAAGTGACTACTGTAGGAATCTATGAAAAAAATGATCTTTTAGGTGCCATTAAATATGCCAAAAAGTTAGGTTCGAAGCAAATAGTACTTTTGGGATTTTCAATGGGTGCTTCTACAAGCATTGTAGCTGCTGCTGAAAGTGAAGATGTTGATGCTGTGATTGCAGATAGTCCTTTTTCCGACTTAGAGGATTATCTAGATGCTAATCTAAGTGTTTGGAGTAAACTTCCATCATTTCCTTTCAATCAAACAACCTATTTATCTATGAAAGTATTGGAAGGCATAAAGCCTAAGGAATTTAGCCCTAGGGCTGTAATAAAAGATATAGCTCCAAGACCGGTATTCTTAATCCACAGTAAAGATGATACATTAATCCCTATAGATAACAGCCAAGAACTACTTAATGCCGGAGGAAGTAATGTTAAGCTATGGGAAACAAAAGGTGTAGACCATATAGAGAGCTATACAAAATTGACTGATGAATATCTTCAAAAAGTAGGTGAATTTTTAAATACCCTTACGGATGATTCTGACGAAGATTAATTTATTTTCTATTCTATAGAAAAAGAGTGATGCGGCGTAGTACTATAATATTTCGCTGCACCACTCTTTATTTATATTAGCAACACTTAAAACATCCCTTTCTTATATAACGCAAAACTGGTAACTATTGCAATAGCAAAGGATACCGACAGTATATAAATGAACCCATAATTATTGTGCTGCCACGGAACAGGAACATTCATACCAAAAAAGCTTGCAATCATTGTAGGTATAGCCATTACAATGGTTACAGATGTAAGAAACTTCATAACCATATTCAGATTATTTGAAATAACTGAAGAAAAAGCATCCATCATACCGCTTAAAATTGTACTGTATATACTTGCCATTTCAATGGCCTGCTTATTCTCAATAAGTACATCCTCAAGGAGATCCTGATCCTCATCATAAAGCCTGATGTACTTTCCCCGAAGCAGTTTTTCCATAACAATATCATTCGATTTAAGTGATGTTGTAAAGAATACAAGACTCTTTTCTAACTCCAACAATTTAAATAGTTCTCTGTTTCTCATAGATTTGTGCAAGGTCTTTTCAAGATCATCCGTCTTTTTATCAATATGCCTTAAGTATTTTAAGAAGTCTTTGGCAATCATAAAAAGTATCTGCAAAGTAAACCTTGTCTTTTTGAACGTATAAAAGTCCTTGACCTTCTTGTTCTTAAAGGAATCAACAAGATATAGCTCTCTGTTACAAATTGTCAGAACAAATTCATCCATAATGAGTATGCCCATTGGAATGGTTTCAAACTTGAGGTTTTTTTCATCCTCATAAACATAGGGCATGTCAACTATAAGCAGCGTCTGGTTATCCTCAACATCTATTCTCGGCTTTTCTTCTTCGTCAAGCGGGTCTCTTAAAAAGTTAGGAAGTATGTTGAGATTCTTCTCTAAATGACTCAATTCCTCTTCTGTAGGAGCAACAAGATTTATCCAACATCCCTTTTCAATCTTATCTATTTTTATCGGCTGTTGAGCCATATCGCAAGTCTTGTAGATTTCCATCATACCTATCACTTCCCAATCAATAAATTAGCCCTTACGCAAAAACATAATAAAAAAACTTCCATACGAGAGGAAGTTATAAAATCACATACTTATATAACCATATATTCTTCTCTCGTTGAGCTTTAGCACTATACAGCTTAGGTCTAAAAACCAGCTACATTAAACAAAACCTTAATCCGGCAGTGTCTGTTAACCCCATTGGCGTCTTTCGACGTTTCGGGGTAGCAGCTTCTTTCTGTATAGGAGCCTCACCTAACAAAGTATTAAGTTTACTTACTCATTATATTCAAAAAAGTACCTTAGTGTCAATAAAAATCTCGAAAGCATTAATTCCCTAGATTTAAAGGGTTTTGTTTCCTCCAAAGTAGATAAAACAAAAAAGAACATACGTTTGATTCATGCCCATTTTATGATATAATCAAATTGGCGGATAACAATATAATATAAAAAACAATTGCCAATATTTATTGATAGACGCTCCACTACATGGTATAATAAATAGTAGAAGAAACACTCTACTTATAGGAGGAATTTATATGGTTGAGACTAAATCAATTAAAGTTGCAGCTTCAACGTATGCTGTACTTAAAGAAGCTGCTGAAAAAGAAAACACCTCGTTACAAGCAATATTAGACAAAATGGCAAGAGAATATAAAACCAAAAAATTTTTTGAGGAAGTTAATTCGGCCTATGAAAAAATGTCACAGGAAGATTGGGAAGATGAATTAACTGAACGCAAAGAATTGGATATTACTCTTATGGATGGTATGGAGGATGATTCTGTTGAAACGTGGTGAGATATGGTTTGCAAACTTAGATCCGGTTATTGGTAATGATCAGGCAGGTAAAAGACCAGTTCTTATTGTTTCTGTTGATGCTTTTAACCTTGGTGGGTCAAGAATGGTAGTTGCGGTACCATTTACAAAACGGGATAAAAAACAACCGCTACACGTACTAGTAAAATCACAAGATACAGGTTTAGCAATTGATTCATTTATAAAGACAGAGGATATAAGAGGTATATCTAAAGAACGACTAATTAGCAAAATCGGTGAAGTGAACAATTCCATCATGGAAGAAGTCGAAATAAGACTCAAAAGATTAATGGGTTTGGAATAAAAAACAAAAAGCCTCTAATTGTTCTTTAAGAGGCTTTGACAAATTATTTCTTCTTATCTACAAAGTATGCCGGTGGAATTATTCCTGCACCCGTATTATAAACATTATTCAACTTTTTACCTTCCCTAATCTGCCGTATCTTTGCTCCTAAGTCATCTAGAACGCTTTTGGCCTTTTCGTTGTTATGCCTTTCGAGTTCATTTATTTCATTTAAGAGCTCCATTATCTGTCCGGTAATTTGCTTAAGCTCCTTTAGACCTTCTAAACCAGTGCTCTTAATCTCATCCAATCTACTAACGCCTAACTTTTGCTTAAGCAAATCAACGTACACTCCAAAATCCTGATCAACTTTATTTATCTCGCCAATTTTTACCTGCTTTTCACCTATAAGCTTCTCTAGTCCATCCATTGACTCTTCACTTATGGCTTCAGTTTGCGCCCTTGTCAAGAGAAGCAATTCCTGTAGACAGCTGTACTTTTTATTCGAAGCCTCAATAACCCTTTGAACACACAATTCAGGACTAGCATCCATTTTTATCTCTCCCTATTTAGCAACTTGTGATGATCTTGCCGTTTGGCTTTTTGCCATTTTCATGGCCTGTTCCCAAGTATTTCTAAGTTCTCTCGCATAACCAAGCACTTCTTCAATAATTTCAACATCCTTTTTTATGTTTGCATCAAGAAGTCTGCTATTCATATATTCATATATTGCATCTAATTGCTTGGAAATATCGTATTTCATATCTAGTGTACATCGAAATTCATTTATAATATTTTGTGCTTTTATAATGCAATTATTAGCTTTTTCAATATTTTTTTCATTCATAGCCATCTGTGCCTGCATCAAAAATTTCACAAGTCCGTTATACAACATAAAAGTCAATTCTTCTGGGCTAGCAGTGTATATAGAGTTTTCCTTATATTGATCATAAGCATTATTTAGTGCCATTTTATTACCTCCATTATTTTGTTTAAATGATTACAGCGTATGATTAAAGTGTCACCCAACAGAATTATTTACTAACGATTCCAATTACCCGCCCAGCATTGAAGACATTGAACTCATTTGGCTTTGCATTTCTCCTAAAAGCCTTTCCATGTTTGAAAACTTTAAGTAGTAAGCACTTTCTTTAGCTGACAGTTTTATCTCTAGCGCATCAATTAAAGTCTCTTTACTTCTTATCTGATCAAACATGAGGTTATTATAATCGGTTGAATCATTAGCATAACCAGCTTTTTCTAGCAATGTACCCTTTTTACCGTCGGAATTTCTTGTAGTTCTTACATTATCCTGAATTATATCATATAAACGTTGTGCCAATCCCGATTCTGTGTATCTTTCAGCCCTTTTTGTCGAATCGTCAAGACTATCTCTATATGTATGCTCTGATTCATTGGTAAAAAGTTTAACCACTTGGTCAAAGTTGTTTGTAAGTGCATTTTTCAGTTTAGACTCATCAATTTTCAGTTTTCCTTTATCGGTGTACGAACTTGAAGCAATTCCAATGTCATATAGACTTATCGAAACACCTTCAACCTTTTCATAAAGAGCAGTCCTCATGCTGGTCACAATGTTCGACAAGATACTGTCATTGGCAAGTAATCCCGTCTTAGCTTTAGCCTCCCATTTTTCTACTTCCTTATCGGTCATTGCTTCTTTTTCATCATCAGTAAGAGGTAGGTAACTTCTATCATATTTTTCATTAAGTTTACCGTTAATTTGATCTAACAGGGAATTATATTTTTCCACAAAGCTTTTTATGTTTTTAACAACATCGTCTATATTCGGTTCTACGCTTATTGAAACAGCCGTCGCAGAAGTCTCTTTAAGAGAATAATTTACACCCTCTATTGTAAAATTATTGCTGCTGCGTTTCATTCCTGTAACACCGTCTAGGGTAAACTCTGCATCAGTTCCCTGTGTATATGTTCCCCCAGCAATACCTAATGATTGGAATAATCCGCTAGCTGGATCAACTGTAATATTAGATGCTGCCCCTTCAGTTTTAGACTGTAATGTAAATTGATTATTTAAAGAATCATAAGTCATTTTAGCCCCTACATCACTGGAGTTTATTGCATCCATAACATCTTTTATTGATGCTTGCGCATAGGTTTTACCAACATCTATTGTTTTACCATTTATAGTAAATGTTACATTTTCATTTGGATCACTTATTCCTAAAGGATTCTTAAAACTATTCTTTATACTATCAAGAGATGCTGTTAAAGACAATCCATTTGTTGTATTATCTCCGGCTACAAAACCTAAACTCTCTAATCCACTCCCCGACAATGAAAAAACACTGCCATTTAGTTGGCTTAAAACTTCAATTTTCCCATCAGTGGTTACTACATTGAACTTTCCCGAACCAAAAGCTTCAGTAAGTTTTTGCTCTAGTCCCGCTTCAAGCCCCCCAATATCAGCATAATTTTCAAGTTCTATTGTCTTTGTAATCCCATCTAGCGTTACCGATATATTTTGACCGCTTAAAGAAAAGTCACTCACAGCACTGCTTCCCTTTACTGAAGCTGTAATGTTAGCCTCTCCTGTTATTTTTGCAGCAGAAGCAAGAGAACTCACTGTAATACTGTGCG
>JAEZUI010000196.1 GCA_023421115.1 Bacillota bacterium
ATAAAACAACTATTTCACCTCACATTTTGGTATCATCCACCACTTCGCACCACTATCCACCACTTATAATTAAATTTTAGTCTAAATTGAGTTAATAATCAAGACATATTTTAAATTTCCTATAAAAAAATAAAAAGATAGGACTTTATTCCTACCTTTTAAGTATATAATTGTTAATATTTAACTATTAAATTTTGCTTAGGAATTATTAAAATATAAGTTCCAACTCTGGGATAACGAAAAAAATTGATTTGATAATGTTCTCACAATATGAGAATAGGAAGTTATTTCTTCGTTATCCCTAATGCACTTTCTTAAAATTTTACATTTGTTTCAAAAATTACTTAATCGGGTGAATTAAAAATTTCCTTCTTTCTCCTCATTGATATACTCAAAATTATTCCGACAGCCATATAGCTTGTCAGCATATAGCTTCCTCCCGAACTGACAAAGGGCAACGGAATACCGGTAACAGGCAATACACCCACACTCATACCTATATTCTCCATTGCATGGAAAGCCCACATTGCTGTAATTCCAATAGTTACAAACATTCCGTATGAATCGCGGGCTTTTCTGGCAATATATATGCATCGTATAAGGATGAAACAAATCAACAAAATAATTATTATAGCTCCAATAAAGCCTAACTCCTCACCAACTACCGAAAAAATAAAATCCGATTCGCTTACCGGTACATATCTACCTTGCGTCTGAATGCCTTTGAATAGTCCTTTTCCGTATATTTGCCCCGATCCTATTGCCATCTTTGATCTTATAACATTATATCCTGCATCAAGAGGATCAAGCTCGGGATTTAAAAAAACTTTAATCCTGTCCTGTCTTTTGTCATTAAGGACAAAAAACCATATAAACGGCGTAGATAAGAGGAAAGCTGTCACCAGCATAACAAGATATTTATAAGCAATACCACATATAAACACCAATACAAAAAACATAAAAATAAATACCAATGCAGTTCCAAAATCCTTCTGGGCAAGAACGAGCCCAATGGGTATAGCTGAATAAATTAAAAACTTAAATATGTTAACCTTTCTATTTTTCTGATCATCATATATTCTTTCCAAAAAAACCGAAGCAAGTAATACATATGTTATCTTTGCAAGATCGGCAGGCTGGAAGGTTATAAAACCTAAATCTATCCAACTTCTGCTCCCATATTGCTCCCCTGTACCAAAACGGAGCACATATACCAAAAGACCTGTAGTAAGAATATAGAAAAATATACCTAACGTTCGATAATCTTTGTAATCTAAACAACTTATTATAATAGATGCCACAATTCCTAACAGCATTGCTCCAATGTGTACTATAATAATCCTTCTTGCACTACCCATAGGATTAACAGCACTACTTACAACAAATGCACCAATTATGGACAAAATTATAATTGCAAAAAATAAAATATAATCAAACTTTTTTAAAAAATTAAAATCTTTTGTTTTTTCCACATAATACATATATTCACCTTCAATAAAATTAGTAGACCTACCTAATTAAAAACTACTGCCAAAGACCAATATAAACTCAAATTTAGCAGTAGTTTAAAACTATTATTTATTACTATTATATTTTTAAGAATATGTAATGTCAATGAACACCAATATTTAACACTACAAAATAGTGGTTATGATAATAACCTCAATAAATCGTGTATTTATTAACTTTACTATCGTTCTTTCCTGTTTAGAACTTCATTATAGTACTCAACTATTAATAAATCGAGTTCGACACTTGCTTTGTATATTTTGCTATAATCGTCATTATTGTCTATCATAGCGTTAAGCTCATACTGCAACTCTTGAATCTTCATCTCTTTCATTTCCCACACCGCCATTATCTTCAGTAATATCTTTTTTTAGACAATTTTTACGTCTTATTTTGCAATAAGCACTTGCTTTTTGTCCTTATATTATAAGAAATTACTAAATATACGTCAACAAACTATGAAAAATGTAATATAAATGTAATGAAGTCCAAAATAAACAATAATAACAAACTCTCCTAACCTCCTTTATCTACTTCTGCTTGAACAGCTTTATGAACTGTCTCTGCTTCTCCATTAGTAACAGAAGTTTCGACACTTTCTGCCTCCGAATTTTCTTTTAATTGATTAATCAAAGCGGAATATTCACTTCCTTCTACGTTTTCAGAATCAAGCCCTTGCCCCTTATCTCTTAGCCTTCTTATTACAAAAACCAGGACAAAAACAACAATAAACATAACGGACAAAAGCTGTGATATCCTAACATTACCCATAAAAAGACTATCAAGTCTTAATCCTTCAATCCAAAACCTGCCAGCACCATATCCTATCATATACAGGCAGAACACTTCACCATTTAACTTCTTTCTCTTTGAGAACCAAATTAAAAGTAAAAATACTCCTAAATTCCATAATGATTCATATAAAAAAGTAGGATGCACAGGAATATTCGGATCAACTGCATAAACCTTGCTTAATTCCTGCAAATATTTATTTATTTCATTACCCGTCATACCCCATGGAAGATTTGTGTTTCCTCCAAATGCCTCTTGATTAGTAAAGTTACCCCATCTGCCTATAGCTTGCGCAAGAACGAAATATGGAATACAAAAATCCAGATAGTGTAGGGTATTAATTTTTCTAATTCTTGAAAATATAACAGCTACAAATGCTGCTGCAATCAACCCACCATATATCGCAAGCCCTCCGGTTCTAATATTGATTATTTTCAGGAAGTCCCCGTTAAACTCACCCCAATTGAATATTACATAGAAAAGTCTTGCCCCTATAACACCGACCGGAGCAGCAAACAATATAAAATCAATAATATCATCCTGCTTAATGCCTGCTTTCTTTGAATTCCTCATTGCAAGCAGAACTGCCAGAAAAAAGCCTGCGGAAATAATTATTCCATACCAATAAACCGGCAGACCAAATACCTTGAATGCCTCCCTACTAATGGGAATTCTAAATCCCAATTTCGGGAATTCTATATACCCCATTTTCATCCCCCTTATGCTGGTTTTATAACCGACATAGCTAACTTGTCGGCTGCAAAATGCTCTTTAAACACTTTATTTGCGTACTCAAAAGATATTTTATCATAAACTTCCATATAGTCAAACATATTAGTGCCTTTAAAATACACAGAAACAAAGTTATGCGCAATCCTTTCCACAGAGTTCAGCTGCTTAACATTTCTTCCTTTGTGGGCCCTCCTTATTCTTTCAAAAGTCTCCCTATTGAGACCATGCTGTTGAAGGGATGTTATTTCTTCAAGTAACCTTTCTTTTACCTTTATTGGGTCCTTAGACTCGCCTCCAAATGCTGAATAAGCATAATTTTCCTCTATACTGTAATCAAATTCAAAGGAACTGTTTATAAGTCCTTCATTATATAGCTCATTGTATAACTTTGAGCTTCTTCCCATTATCATTTCGAGTAGAATTTTTATTGAAGTTTCTCTCATAAGGCACTCTATACCTTTAGAGCAAAAACCGGTATCTTTATAGCCCATTTGGAACAAAGGCATGGATATTGCAAGCTTCTGTTCTACATAGCTTTTATTGATTTTATCTGATTCATCAGGAAAAATTCTTTCTATTTCAGCTTTGCTCGAAGATACAGCGATACTCTTGTCAATCTGCTCAAATACCTTGCCGGCATCAACATCACCCACCACGACAACAATCATATTTGAAGGATGATAGAAGGTATTATAGCACTTATACAAAATGTCCTTATTGATTTTTCCAATACTTTCAATACTTCCGGCTATATCAATCCTGACAGGATTCTTTTCATAGAAAGCACCCAAAAGATTAAAGAACACCCTCCAGTTTGCATTATCATCATACATCCTAATTTCTTGCCCTATAATATCCTTTTCCTTCTCTACACTTTCTTCTGTGATATACGGATTTTGAACATAGTTTAGCAAAAGCTGGAGGTTTTCATCAAACTTGTCTGTACACGAAAAAAGGTATGCTGTTTGGGCAAAACTTGTATAAGCATTTGGGTTTGAACCAAGTTGTGAGAATTTATCCATTACACTTCCGTCCTTCTGTTCAAAAAGCTTATGTTCAAGAAAGTGTGCAATTCCATCGGGAACTCTTGTAATATCATTTTCACCGGGCACAATAAATTCGTTGTTTATTGAACCATAATGAGTTGCAAAAGTTGCAAATTTCTTTGAATACCCCTTTTTGGGGATAACAAAGCACTTCAAACCACTCTTATGCTCATACGTATGCATAGTCTCGTCAATATTTTTATATTCTATAGTTTTGATATTCATTGTTTTTCTCCCTTCAGTAATTTCTTACTTTGACGTTAAAAAATATACTGTATCCATTTCAATATTTTTCGCAATATCCATAACATCCTGTCTTGTTACTTTTTTGACTTTTTCAATTATATCATCGGGTGAGTCCTTTGTTCCTGCAATTATCTGGCTTAAATTGAAATCCACCACTTGCAACTGACTGTCTTTAAGTGACTTGATTCCGGTTTCAATACTCTTAACTGACGATTCAAATTCATAATCAGAAATAATTCCATTTTTCATATCCTCAAGCTGCTTCATTATTACTTCATAGGCCTTATCCTTGTTATTGATTTCTATACCTCCGCTTATAACCATCAAGCCTTTAAACTTCTCAAGTCTAGAAAACACGTAATAGGCCATACCATTTTTCTCACGGACATTTTGGAATAGTTTTGAATGTATTCCTCCTCCTAAAATACTGTTGTATAGCATCAGTTTATAATAGTTTTCCGAATTTGGGCTAGTATTGGTTCTAAAGCCGATAGACAGCTTTGCCTGATTGACATTCATCTGCTCAGTTACTTCCCTGACTTTCGATACATGACTTTCAATACTAACCTCTTTTAGATTTTTTATATCCCCACGCTTAATCTGCTTGAGCTTATCAATAATATACCCTGTCTTCTCTTCGTTTATGTCACCGGAAATAAACACATAAACCGGCAGGGTTTCTAAAAAGTACTTGTAATGTTCATAAAGGTTGCTTGCATTTATACTCCCTATATCTTCAATATTGCCATAGTCAAAAATTCCAAAGGGTTCATTCTCGCACATTACTTCAAGACATTTGTCAACTCCGTACTGTACTTTGTCGTTTACCCTACTCTCAATAAGTTCTTTGAGGTTTTTTGCTTCCTGCTCTAAATATTCCTCTTTAAACACACCCTTTTCTGTTACAGGCTTTGTAATAATCTCAAACAGCAGGTCAAAAGCCTTACTTGTCAAATCAGCTTCACCGTTTGCATATTTGTCGGATATAAAATCCAAGTAAAACTGAATTATTTGATTTTCGCCCTTTTTAGTTATCCCACAGTCAAAAGCGGCTCCATACAACTCTTCAAGCTGAAGGGAAATATCTTGTATTGTTGGATAATTGACGCTGCCACGCCTTAAAACAGCTGGGAGCAAAGCATTCTTTGATGCGTTCTCTCTGCTAAGATTATCATTAAAAAATATGTTTACTGAATTGGTCTTAAACTTATCGGTCTTTATCTGGTAAACCTTTATACCACTAAAAGAAGCAATTTCAAGTACTTGATTGTCTGCTAATTTA
This sequence comes from Bacillota bacterium, assembly GCA_023421115.1. Taxonomy (GTDB): domain Bacteria; phylum Bacillota; class Clostridia; order Acetivibrionales; family Acetivibrionaceae; genus Acetivibrio. The sequence goes on from JAEZUI010000196.1 coordinate 5,608, forward strand.
GTATTAGTCATTTAACCAGTCCTCCCAATTTTATTTTTATTTGTTCAACAATTTACTTTAGACAAGTGTAAGTTTTTTAAATTACCTTATTAGTATAATTAAAACACCTTGCTTTATTCAATATATGGAAAACCTTTTATTTTGTAGTTTCCCTTAAAATTAATTCAGGTTCTAAGATAATATTTTTGTTAACTATTTTTTTACCTTCGATAAGCTTTATCAACTGCTCTGCTCCCCTAACTCCCATTTCATATGCAGGCTGTCCAATTGTTGAAAGCTGTGGTTCAATAAATCTTGAAATATCTACATTATCAAACCCTATTATCTCAACTTGATCGGGAATTTTAATATTTCTGCTTTTCAAAGCTTTAATCGAACCTATAGCCATCAAATCATTGCCAGCAAAGATTGCAGTAAACTCTTTTCCTTGATCTATTAACTCAGCAGCTCTCTTATATCCACTTTCAAACTGGAAATCACCTTCAACTATAATATCTTCTTTAACTTTTATATTTCTTTCTTCTAAAGCCATCCTATATCCCCTTAATCTGTTTTGTGATATAACAAGTGACTTTGGTCCCGAAATAAATGCAATATTTTTATGACCGTTATTAATTAAGTAATTTACTGCTATATAAGCACCTCTAAAATTATCAAAAAACACACTGGCGTCGTAATGGTCTCCATCAATACATCGATCTAATACTACAAGAGGTGTATTTTTGCTTTCTAAAATGTTATAATGATAGCTCGTTTCATTCATACTTGAAGACAAAATAACACCATCAACACTTTTTTCAAGAAAAACTTTTATATATTCCTTTTCCTTTTCAGGATTATTAGCTGAGTTACAAAGAAAAAGACTGTAACCAAGTTTGTTCGCATAATCTTCAGCTCCCCTAACGAGTTGGGGATAAAAAGAGTTGTCAATATCGGTTATTATCAGCCCTATTGATTTAGTCTTTTTTGTTACCAACCCTCTGGCCACCATACTTGGTTGAAAACCAGATTCTTCGATTATTTTCAAAATGTTTTCCCTAGTCTCCTTCCCCACCCCTTCAGGCTTATTATTTATAACCCTTGAAACAGTAGCTTTGGAAACATTCGCCATTTTTGCAATGTCAGATATTGTATATTTCATAAACTCTCCTTAGCACTAATAGGTATTGCAAAATATATAAATAACCTTTTAGAAATGGTATTTATACAATGCAAATGTTTTCTCGAAAAGAACGAAAAATTAATGTAAAATTTTTTCGAAAAACATGTACATCAATTGCTTAAATACTAACACAATTTTTGTAATAAGCGCAATAAATATTTATGTTTTTCTAAACGCCTTCAATATATAATATTATACACTCAATAGAAGAATAATACTTCTTAAGATTAAGATCACAATTTTTTATAATACAAAGGAGCTATTATATCTTTAATTTGTAAAGATACAATAGCTCTATGCAAATGCCTTGTAATTGGTTTTATTATAAATTTTACACTCCTAAGATATTATAATTTACAAATTTATTAAATTGGCAATTGCCCAGTTGTGTTAGAAATCACCTTACTGATTTCATGTTACCATAAATTTATATTTTATGCAATAATTTTTGAAGCTAAAAGAGCTGAAGTATACATATTTCAACACATTCTATATTATCCTGTTTGTATAGGTTATCTTTTAAAATGTTTTATAAACATATTAAATGCTATTAATAAAATTACCAAAAAAGTCGATAAATAATATATCTATTAAGTACGAATATTGGCTCAATTTATCATATAAAACCAGACTCTTATATAGATAAAAAAATTATGTATGAAAGGTCAGGAAAACTTCATGCTAAATAAAATTAAATTTATGCTTCTTTTTTGGTTGTTTTTAGGTTTAGTCGTAACAGTTAGTTGTAATGAAAAATCTAGTACTATAGGAAACTTAGATAATACTGATAATACAGCTTCAAATGTTGCTACAACTGAAGTTCAAAAGATTGTAGAAATAGAGTTTTGGACCTGGTCTCCTATGAATGAAACAATAAAAAAATTCGAAGTTGAAAACCCATATATAAGGATAAAAACAAAGCTGTTTGATTATTTTGAATTAAAAGAGGAATACATGAAAGCTTTAACAACCGGTAGCGGTCCTGATGTTCTTATGTTTTACAGTGATTTATTCGGATTATATACTGTAGATGGCTTTCTTCAGGATGTTCTTACAGAACCGTTTAACGCTGGAAAATATCAAAAGGATTTTCCAAGATGGGATAGTGGTTTGTCCCTAGATAATAAACAATTGCTATCCCTAACTTATTCTGCTGCACCACAAATTACTCTGTATAGGGCAGACGTAATGAAAGATAATGGTTTCCCGTTTGAACCTGAAGAATTTGCAAAATTTCTTGAAAAACCTGATAATATATTGCAAATTGCAGAAAAATTGAAGCAGAAAGACCAGTATATATTTCAGTGGCCTTTTGATTTGCCAAATATAGTTGGTTTATCTGTAGGTTCTTTTGACAAAGACTTGAATTATTTAAGACATGGAGAACTTTTTAACACAGCATTGGATATTAGTAAAGCAAGTTATTCGAATAATATGATCTTATATGGCAACTTATGGACAGATAGAGGTAAGGAAGCAATAAAAAACGACAAGCTTGTTATGATATTAGAAGCTAATACCTATTCAATAAACGAACTTGAGCGATTAGTTCCAGAACAAAATGGATTATGGAAGATCACTAAACCTGCACTAGGAATAGCTGCGTGGCAATTTGATAGCAGAGTCGCAATAAATGCTCAAAGTAATAACAAAGAACAAGCCTGGAAATTCATGGAGTATCTTGTCACTCATAAATCCGGGGTTATGTATGATAACCACGCAATTCCTGAATATATTCCTGCGCGTCAAAGTATACAAAAAGTTGAAGTACTTGACACCTACCTAGGAAACCAAAATATTTCCGCAATTTTTTATGAACTTGCGGAAAAGATGGCTCCAGTCAAAATGACTCCAATGGATGAAGAAGCAAATAATATATTTGGACAAGGTATATGGAAAGCTTCTGAACAATATACTGATTCAAATGAGGATATGAAAGAAATATTAGAAGAAATAAGCAAAATGCTTAACGTAGAAAAAATCAACTAATATTCCTCTATAATATATTTTTCTGACCATAATAAGCTTTATCACCATGCTTTCGGTAAAAGTGCTTATCTCGCAAGTATGCCGGCGCTTCCTTTACATTACTATTTATACTCTCTGTCATATATGCCATCTTTGCAACTTCTTCCAACACAACTGCGTTATGAACAGCTTCTTGTGCGTCCTTACCCCATGCAAACGGGCCATGGTTAGTACACAAAACACCTGGGGTATATATTGGATTTTTGTTCTCCCTTTGAAAGGTTTCAACAATGACAAGACCTGTATTTTTCTCGTATTCTGAAGAAATCTCCTGCTCTGTCAGACTTCTTGCGCATGGGATTTCACCTAAAAAATAATCCGCATGTGTTGTCCCGTAAAGTGGAACATTTCTTCCTGCCTGAGCCCAAGCAGTTGCATGAACAGAGTGCGTATGCACAATTCCTCCAATTTGATCAAATGCTTTATAAAGCTCAATGTGGGTTGCAGTATCTGATGAAGGTGAATATTTTCCCTCAACCACCTTTCCATCAAAATCAACAACAACCATATTATCCAAACAAAGTTTTTCGTAAGGAACTCCGCTTGGTTTAATAACTATAAGTTTTTGTTCCCTATCCACAGCACTAACATTTCCCCAAGTAAATGTTACTAAATTATATTTAGGTAAATCCATATTAGCTTCAAAAACGCACTGTTTTAATTTCTCTAACATATTCTTCTCCTATTTAATTATTCATTTCATTCGTGATTCTCTTAACAATAACTATCAAGTTTTCTATAAACAATAAATAAATTATTTAAAATTTTCAACAGCAGCTTTTTCTATCAAAAGACCTTTAGTATAACGCTTCATAAATTCTTCAAAGCCTTTTACACCTTCAATATCTGGCTCTACTCTGCTGACTGTTTCCCCTGTAAACACCTTATTAACAAGAAAATCTTCGAGCGCTTGTTTATCCTCTTTCTTCTGCATGTAAGCTGCAAGTAGAGCAATACCCCAAGCACCACCCTCACCAGCTGTAGATAATACTGAAACGGGAACATTAATGGCATTTGCCAAAATACTCTGACCTACATCCTTAGTACTGAATAGACCTCCGTGGGCATAAATTTCGTCCACTTTTACATTTTCCTCATTAAATAAAATATCTAATCCCGATTTTAATGCACCAAAAGATGAGCTAATATGCAGTCTCATAAAATTTGCCAAGCTAAATTTACTTTCCGGCGTACGAACAAATAACGGGCGTCCTTCTGAAAATCCAGTAACATGTTCTCCTGAATAATAATTATAAGAAAGCAAGTTACCGCAATCCACATCACCCTCTAAAGCCTTCATAAATAATGTAGTATAAAGTGTATTCATTTCAATTTTTGCACCAACGGTATCTGCAAATTCTTTGAATAAATTCACCCACGCATTAATATCTGATGTACAGTTATTACAGTGTACCATAGCCACCGGACTCCCCACCGGTGTTGTTACAATATCTATCTGTGTATGAACTTTCTTCAAATCCTCTTCTAATACAATCATTGCAAAAATAGAGGTCCCTGCAGACACATTTCCTGTACGCTTTGCTACAGAATTTGTTGCTACCATTCCTGTTCCTGCATCTCCTTCTGGAGGGCACAAAGGAATTCCTGCTTGTAGCTTTCCTGAAGTGTCAAGGAGCTTTGCTCCAACTTCCGTAAGGATACCTGCTTCTTCTCCGGCCATTAATACCTTAGGTAAAATTTCTTTTACCTTCCATGAATAATCTTCCTTCGATACAAATTCATCAAATTGATGAAGCATTAAGTTATTATAATCCTTAGTAGTATTATCAATTGGAAACATGCCCGATGCTTCACCAATACCAAGCACCTTTTTGCCTGTCAATTTCCAATGAATATATCCGGCAAGAGTTGTGATATAATTAATTCTATTAACATGATCTTCGTTATTCAAAATTGCCTGATATAAATGAGCAATACTCCATCTCTGCGGTATACTAAAATTGAACAACTTTGAAAGTTTACTAGAAGCATCACCTGTCATGGTATTTCTCCAGGTTCTAAAGGGGACTAATAATTCATCCTCTTTATCAAAGGGCATATACCCATGCATCATCCCACTAATACCAATAGCAGCCAGCCTTGCTATCTCAACTCCGTAACTATCCTTTACACCCTCTGCAAGCTTTCGATAACAATCCTGTAAGCCCATCCATACTTTTTCCAGGCTATATGTCCAAATTCCATCTATGTAATCATTTTCCCAAACATGACTTCCTGCTGCAATTGGCTCATTCTTCTCTCCTATCAATACTGCTTTAATCCGAGTAGAACCAAACTCTATACCAAGAACCGCTTTACCATCTAAAATATATTGTCGTATTTTATCCATAAATGACCACTTTCACCTTATAATATTATATATAAGTTCCCCTTAAGATAGCAGTTTTATTATTTTATCTGCCTATCTTAAGGGGAACAAACAACTAGTACCCTTTTTTATTACTATTTCATCAATGCTTCTTTTAACCCATGATAAGCTGGCTTTGGATTGTAATTATTATCATAAATCAGACCTCTACCAGTTCCTGGGAATGTTTGAGGGATCCATGAATACCTATCAGTAAAGCCCCAAACAACAAATGTTTTAACATTATCATTTCTCAAAGCTATTTCCATCAAGGACTTGTAATTGTTTCCCTGTGTATTGAATCCGTTAGTTTGATTTTCTGAATCATTCATACGAATATCAAGCTCAGTAATTGATACCTGTAGTCCAAGAGCTGCATATCTCTTGATATTTTGTTCTATTGCTGCCAACTGGGAAGAACTCATTCCGTTGATAAAGTGACATTGGAAACCTACTCCGTCAATTGGAATGCCTCTTTCCTTCATGCTTTTAATCATGTTATACGCTGTATTGGACTTTGCTCCCATATCTTCAATATTATAATCATTATAGAAGAGAAGTGCACTAGGATCAGCTTGTCTTGCAGTCTGGAATGCAATATCTATAAAATCATTACCGATTTTATTTGTCCATACACTTCTTCTAAGTCCATTACCACTATCGTCACAAGCTTCGTTGACAACGTCCCATTCTGCGACTTTTCCCTTATAGTGTTGCATAGTCTTGGTAATATGGTTATTCATTGCTGAAATCAGTCCATCACGACTTCCACTCCAATTTCCCATCCATCCAGGAAGTTGAGCATGCCATACGAGAGTATGTCCACGAACCTTCATATTGTTATTCATAGCAAAGTTAACCAGCTTATCTCCGTTACTAAAGTTGAAATTATTTTGCGAAGGCTCTATAGCATCGACCTTCATTTCATTCTCAGCTACAACCATTGCAAATTCATTTTTTAGAATATTATCATAAGTTCCACCTGTTTGACCAGAGAACCATTGACTGTTAACGCATGTACCAAAGGTTATCCCTTTTGCTGCTGCCAATTGATGCAAGGAAGTTCCTTTAGGTGCTGGTGCAGAAGTTCTTGGTGCCGTAGTTGGAGTTGGTGTAGCTGTCACTATACTTTGCGCTGGAAAACGAGTTATCATTCCCAACAAGTATTGTCTTACAAATCCGAAGTCTAGTGAGTCTATATTTCCATCTCCATTAACATCAGCTCTTGCTAAAGCTTGCCCTGTAAGTGCAGTAACTCCAAGCAAGTGCAATCTTAATGATGCTAAATCCAAGGAACTAATACTTCCATCAAGATCCAAATCACCATAACTTATAGAAGTGTTTCCACCAGTGTTTCCACCAGTATTTCCGCCAGTATTTCCGCCAGTATTTCCACCAGTACTACCATGAGGTACTCCGTTGATACTGATGACCATTTTCGTAACATCAGCTTTACCACTACTTTGATAACCCTCTACAACAAGAGAGATTTCATAGAACTTACCCATTTTCATGCCTCTAGCTTCCCATGCCTTAAAGTGTTCACTTACAGATATAGTTCCGCTAGTACGTTTTTGCTGACGAACACTCCAATATTGTTGGAAAGTTGCAGTACCTTTGATAG
>JAEZUI010000231.1 GCA_023421115.1 Bacillota bacterium
GCCATATATAGAATAGGTTTTTATGATAAAATTAATTTTGTCATAAAAACCTATTTTTATATAAAATAAAACTTGGAAATTGCATTTTAAGATTCACTTGTATAAGTTAAGCAATTAATGTTAAAATGCTTTATGGATGTAATAAAGATTAGAGTAAAGGTGTTGTAATATGATTAAATTAATAGCTACAGATATTGATGGTACTTTACTAAACGCTGAAGGCAAATTACCTGATGGATTTGGCGAATTATTATTAAGGCTTGTGGATAAAGGTGTTTATGTGGCAATTGCAAGCGGACGACAGTATCACACCCTTTATAATGATTTTGATCATTATAAAGATCAGCTTGTTTTTATAGCAGAAAATGGCGCAGTTGTAATGCATCAAGGAAAAGAACTTTATTTTCGTTCATTGGATAGACAAAAGGTAGAAGGTATTATTAGAGATATTAGAGCTGCCGGGGAACGTGATATTGTGCTTTGTGGTAAAAATAGCGCCTATGTTGAGACGTTGAATACCGAATTTGAGGCTGAAGTTAGAAAATATTATCATAGATGTGAATTGGTTAAGGATTTGTTGTGTGTAGAAGATGATATACTCAAAATTGCCCTTTATGACTATATTGATGCTCAGGAGCATTCATATTCTATTTTTGAAAGCAAATGGGGTAAAGAAATAAATGTAATAGTTTCAGGCAAGCATTGGATGGATTTTGGAAGATTGGATGTAGACAAGGGCGTTGCAATTAAGAAGTTACAGGATATGTTTGGTGTAAGCTATCAGGAAACTATGGTTTTTGGAGATTATTTCAATGACGTACCAATGATGGAAGTAGCATATTACAGTTATGCTGTAAAGAATGCTCCTGAAGGAGTAAGAGCAAAGGCTCGTTTTGAGGCTCCTTCAAATTCGGAAGAAGGTGTTTTGAAGGTTATCTACCAAAAAGAAAAGGATGGACTTATAGCATAAGAACACTTTTGTGCATTAATTAGCAGCTTTGTTTGCACCTTTACTTTCTATATGTTATAATATGCCGTAAAATAAAAGAAGGATGGTTGTAGATATGATTCATGCAAGTGGTATATCTCTTAGATATGGTGGTCGTGCATTATTTGAAAATGTGGATATAAAATTTACGCCCGGTAATTGCTACGGGCTTATAGGTGCAAATGGTTCGGGAAAGTCAACTTTTTTAAAAATTCTCTCAGGAGAAGTAGAAGCTAACAAAGGTGAAATAATTATAACTCCGGGAGAAAGGCTGGCGGTGTTAAAGCAGAACCATTATGAATTTGATGAATATGACGTTTTAAAGACTGTTATGCTAGGGCACAAGAGATTATGTGAAATTATAGATGAAAAGGAAAAGCTTTATGCTAAGGAAGATTTTTCCGAAGAAGATGGTATAAAGATTTCTGAGCTTGAGGGTGAGTTTGCCGAATTGAACGGATGGGAAGCTGAATCAGAAGCAGCTACTCTTTTAAATGGTCTTGGTATTGGTGAAGAGTTTCACTATAAAAAAATGAAGGATATGGATGCAAATTTAAAAGTTAGGGTGCTTTTAGCACAGGCATTATTTGGAAATCCGCACATACTACTTTTAGACGAGCCTACCAACCATTTAGATATTGAATCGATAACTTGGTTGGAGAATTTCCTATACAACTTTGAAAATACAGTTATAGTTGTATCCCACGACAGGCACTTTTTAAATAAGGTTTGTACGCATATTGCGGATATTGACTATAGTAAAATTCAATTATATGTTGGAAACTATGACTTCTGGTATGAGTCAAGTCAATTGGCGCTCCAACAGGCAAGGGATTTGAACAGAAAGACAGAGGCAAAGATTAAGGAACTTCAGGAGTTTATTCAACGCTTCAGTGCGAATGCCTCAAAATCGAAGCAGGCTACTTCAAGGAAAAAACTATTGGATAAGCTTACTTTAGAAGATATAAAGCCGTCTTCCAGAAAGTATCCCTTTGTGGACTTTAAGCCTGATAGGGAAGCTGGGAATGACCTTCTTATGGTTAATGATTTAAGTATTACTGTTGAAGGTGAGCAGCTTCTTGACAAAGTAAGTTTTACAGTTAACAAGGGTGATAAGATTGCTTTTGTGGGTCCGAACGGTCTTGTTAAGTCGACTCTTTTCAAGATCCTTATGGAAGAGATTAAGCCGGACAGTGGAGATTTTAAGTGGGGTGTAACTACATCTCAGGCATATTTCCCAAAAGACAATTCGGAATATTTTGACGGAGTTGATTTGACTTTAGTAGATTGGTTAAGACAGTATTCAAAAGATCAGACTGAGACTTTCTTAAGGGGATGGCTAGGTAGAATGCTTTTCTCTGGGGAAGAGGCATTAAAAAAGGCATCTGTATTGTCGGGGGGAGAAAAGGTACGTTGTATGCTTTCAAAAATGATGCTTTCCGGTGCTAATGTGCTTATACTCGACGAGCCTACCAACCATCTTGACCTTGAGTCTATTACTGCACTTAATAATGGAATGATAAACTATAAGGGAACAATATTGTTTGTATCCCATGACCATCAGTTTGTTCAGACTGTTGCTAACAGGATTATTGAAATAACGCCTAAGGGCTTGATAGATAGACCTGTGACCTATGATGAGTATCTTGAGAATGAAGAACTTACAGCTATGAGAAAGAGTATGTACCAGTAAGATTGAATAATATAGAGCGCCTTTTATCTGTGAAGCTATTATGTTTCAAAAATAAGAGGCGCTTTGTTCAGGAGATTTCTAGATATAGCTATTGCGTAGTTTTATGGAGTAACCGTAAGTGACTGATTATTTATAAATTCTTCACTTTCAAGGTATCCTAATATTAATTAACACAATTAATTAAAAAATATTATGAATTATGCAAGTTTTGTTATATAATATTTCACAGAGCTCAATAATGAGCAAGCACAATGAAGGAGTAGATATTATGCCAAAAAGATCTGATATTAACAAAATTATGATAATCGGTTCAGGACCTATTATCATAGGACAAGCATGTGAGTTCGATTATTCGGGCACTCAGGCTTGTAAAGCGCTGCGTAATTTAGGTTACCAGGTCATACTGGTAAATTCAAATCCTGCAACAATAATGACTGATCCGGGGATGGCCGATGCAACATATATAGAGCCGCTAAACGTACCACGATTAACTGAAATAATCGACAAGGAGCGTCCGGATGCCGTACTTCCAAACCTTGGAGGTCAATCGGGATTGAATCTATGTTTGGAATTGGCAAAGGCAGGAGTACTCGATAAATATGGGGTACAAGTAATAGGTGTACAACTAGATGCTATTGAACGTGGAGAAGACCGTATTGCTTTTAAGGAAACTATGACCAAGTTAGGTATAGAAATGCCCAAAAGTGAACCCGCATACACTGTGGAAGAGGCAAAACAAATAGCTCAAAAGTTGGGATTTCCTGTAGTAATCCGACCCGCATACACCATGGGTGGAACAGGCGGTGGTTTGGTTTACAATATGGAGGAGCTTGAGCTTGTCGCAGGAAGAGGGATTTCAGCGAGTATGGTGGGACAGGTACTTGTTGAAGAGTCGGTTTTAGGCTGGGAAGAGCTTGAACTTGAAGTTGTTCGTGATTCAAAGAACAAGATGATAACAGTTTGTTTCATTGAAAACATTGACCCTATGGGAGTTCATACTGGTGATTCTTTCTGTTCCGCACCTATGTTGACAATCAGCAGCGAACTTCAGGAAAGATTACAAAAATATGCGTATTCTATTGTAGAGGCAATTGAGGTAATTGGAGGTACAAACGTTCAATTTGCTCATGATCCGAAGACAGACAGAGTTGTAATTATTGAGATAAACCCAAGGACATCACGTTCATCCGCCCTTGCGTCTAAAGCTACAGGTTTTCCTATAGCTTTAATTTCTGCACTGCTTGCAGCAGGTCTTACCCTAGATGAAATTCCATACTGGAAGGGTGGAACCCTCGATAAATATACACCATCGGGGGATTATATTGTTGTCAAGTTTGCACGTTGGGCTTTTGAAAAATTCAAGGGTGCAGAAGATAAGCTCGGAACCCAAATGAGAGCTGTCGGAGAAGTAATGAGCATAGGTAAGACATACAAGGAAGCTTTGCATAAAGCAATTCGTTCATTGGAAATAGGACGACATGGTTTGGGATATGCAAAAGACTTTAATAAAAAGACACTTCCTGAGTTGTTGGAAATGCTTGCAGAGCCAACCAGTGAAAGACAGTTTATAATGTATGAGGCTTTGAGAAAAGGTGCACAAGTTGATGAACTGCACAAGCTTACACATATTAAGAAGTATTTTATAGAGCAAATGAAAGAACTTGTTATGATTGAGGAAGAAATATTGAAATATAAAGGCACAAGTTTGCCGGATGATTTGCTCCTTCGTGCAAAGAAAGATGGATTTTCCGACAAGTATATAGCAAAACTTCTTTCTATTCAAGAAGCTCAGATAAGAAGCAAACGTGCCGAAATTGGTGCTGTACAAGGATGGGAACCAGTACCTGTCAGTGGAGTGGAAAATGCTGCATATTATTATTCCACTTACAATGCACCGGACAAAACTCCTGTTAGCAGCAACAAGAAAATTATGATACTTGGAGGAGGACCTAACAGAATAGGCCAGGGTATTGAGTTTGACTATTGCTGTGTTCATGCGGCCTTTGCAATAAGGGATATGGGATATGAAACAATAATGGTAAACTGTAACCCTGAAACTGTATCCACCGACTATGATACATCCGATAAGCTTTATTTTGAGCCACTTACCGTTGAAGATGTATTGAGTATATATGAAAAAGAAAAACCTTTAGGTGTAATTGTTCAGTTTGGAGGTCAGACACCACTTAATATAGCGGAAGAACTTGCTAAAGCAGGAGTTAGAATACTAGGGACAAGTACAGATGCTATAGATCTTGCAGAAGACAGAGATCAATTTCGTGTCATGATGGAAAAGCTTGATATTCCAATGCCTGAATCGGGTATGGCAAGTGATTTAGAGCAGGCTGTCAAGATTGCAAATCGTATCGGATATCCATTAATGGTACGTCCGTCATATGTTTTAGGCGGCCGTGGTATGGAAGTAATATATGACGAATTAATGCTCAAACAGTATGTTGAAGCTGCTGTTGATGTGACTCCTGAACGACCTATATTGATTGATAAATTTCTTGATAATGCAGTCGAGGCTGAGGCAGATGCTATTTCTGACGGAAAAGAAGTATTTGTACCAGCAGTTATGGAGCATATAGAGCTTGCAGGAATTCACTCAGGAGACTCTGCTTGTGTTATTCCTACTATCAGTATATTAGATAGGCACCTTGCAACTATTCGTAAATACACCGAACAGATTGCTAGAGAACTTAATGTTGTAGGTTTGATGAATATGCAGTATGCTATTGCAAACGACAAAGTATATGTATTAGAAGCAAATCCTCGTGCATCAAGAACTGTGCCGCTGGTTTCAAAGGTATGTAACATTAGAATGGCCCGTATTGCTACAGAACTTATGGTTTCAAATATAGATGGAGGCAAGAAATTTTCCGACTATAATTTCAAATTGCTTGATATACCCCATTACGGTGTAAAAGAGGCGGTTTTTCCCTTCAATATGTTCCAGGAAGTAGATCCTGTTCTAGGACCTGAGATGCGTTCTACAGGTGAAGTTTTAGGGCTTTCAGACTCCTTCGGTCTTGCTTTCTTTAAATCTCAGGAGGCTACTCAAACATCGCTGCCTGAAACAGGAACGGTATTGATCAGTGTAACCGACAGGGATAAAGCGCAAGCTCTCGAAGTTGCAAAGGAATTTGTAAAAATAGGATTTAAAATCAAGGCTACTTCCGGGACTCAAAAATATCTGACTCAAAACAATGTTGAAGCGGAAGCTATTAATAAGATAAATGAAGGAAGACCAAATATTGTAGATGCTATAACAAATAAAGAGATTCAACTGATAATAAATACTCCTATTGGTAAAAAGAGCCAGGACGATGATTCCTATATACGTAAGACAGCTATCAAATATAAAATACCTTATATAACAACTATGGCTGCTGCAAATGCTACAGTTAAAGGTATAGCTGCATTTAAAGAGAGTAAAAAACAAGTTGTGCCAATTAAATCTCTTCAGGAATACCATCAGAATATTCGTTAAATTAAGAAGTCAACGATTTTTAGTTATGTTATATTTAATTGAAAAAGTAAAAGAAACAAGGTTTATACGCCTTGTTTCTTTTTTGTATTCTTTGATTGGAACACGTTATACGCCTATTTTATGGTGGAATAAAATATACTTAAAATTAGATGGAAAATTGTCGATATATTTTATGTGATTCCAAAAAACGACTGGTCGATTGCCATTTCAAAAGATTTGAATTGATGAGCTTTGTGGTTTAAATCTTGTTATTTATTGAAACGTCCATATGAAAGAAATTAAAAAAAGGATTTATAAAAAGGTTTTTATAAGAAAAAGTCGAATATAATTAATGTGTATATAAATTTACTTAACAATTCTTTCTTTAGGAGATACCTAAAAAATTTACAAATGCCGTTTCTATAAATATAATTAGCATTTTTTTGATAGATCTAACTGATCTTTTTTATCATATTCAAAATAATAGTGTATACAGCTTCAGGAGATAAAGAGACAATATCGAAAGCGAAAAGTACAAGAGCAGGCGCTCTGTTTTTTCTAAATAAAAAAAAGAGGATGCAAGCTGTTTTTCCAAAAAAGTGCAGTAGAGAGGAGGAGAAAATGGATAAGAGATTAGAAGAACCATATTTAAATAGTACTAAGAATACTATTAAGCGAATGGTGGGTATAGATATTTATGAATGCAAAGATGAGGAGTTAGAGAATGGTGAAATAATTTCCTATGGTGTCGGTTCTATAATTAACTTTACAGGCAAGATAAAAGGCAGGTTTATGATTGACTTAGAAGTGGATTTGGCATGTAAAATAGCTTCAAAGATACTTGAAAAGCCATGTAACAATTTAAAGGACAGAGCATTCATAGCTGCAATTTCTGAACTGAATAACATTATTGCAGGGGATGCAAATACATATATAAATGAAACTCATTCCTTAGACCTTCGTCTGGCTACTCCTGTTGCCTATACCGGAAAAAGTATAATTCTTTTAACACCAAAAGTAATCTCTTCATCATTTTTGTGCATTACAGCCTCCGGAAGAATAAAACTTAACATTGGTTTTCAGGGGGGGTTGGATTAGTTTGGATGCAAATCATGTAAACCCGTTTTTACGAGCAGTTGAATTGGTATTAGGCCAGCTTGGTATCAATGACATCAAAAAGGGAGAAATTAAAGTAAAAGATGAAATGTATGTTGATAGAGATATAACAGCTTTTCTTGGAATAGTTGGAGATATCAAAGGTAACGTTTCGTATTCCTTTGATTTTCAGACTGCCATGAAAATAGTTTCGTGCATGGTGGGAATGGCGGTTACAGAATTAAGAGAATTTGAAAGAAGCGCTTTAGCAGAGTTGGCAAACATGATTACAGGAAACGCCGTCGGGGGCTTAAAGGGGTTTAGAGACCTTGATATTACACCACCTTCTGTCATAATGGGCCACGATATATTTTTTGTTATAGGTACGGTACCAACACTAATGATAAGTATTGAAACTTCAGTTGGAGTTATTGAAGTCAACTTTGGACTCGAATCATAATATAATATAATATTGTAAGAGTAATGTTTAATTAAAATACAGAGCTTTTAAATATCCTATTATAAGCACTTATACAGTATTGAATCTTGCACACTAATTTGTACAAACAATTCTTCATACTTTGATAATGGTTATTTTACAAGTCTTTAGGGAATAATAATAGTACAATATTTATACCTCTACAAACAGTTAATAAAAAGGAGGGCTTTGTATGTTGATATGTGTTCCTAAATCTGATTTAAGAAAAGTATCCGATGGAGAAATACTTGCGCTTTTTACAGAAGATTCATTTATTGGGTATGCAAATGTTCTTGCTGTTTTAGAAAGTATAATCATTCTTGATGTTAGCAAAAAGCTTGCAAAATTATATGAGGACTTGGTTAAGAACAATAAGCTAGTAAATTTTCATATATGCTGATGTTTGTATTGAAACATAAATTCAAATAGTAAAGCATTATGGATTGGTGTTACATACAGCAGTGGAAGCTGCAATCAAAGTACTGCGGCAAACAGCGGAACAACATCTTATCAAAAAGTGTAAACAAAGTGGTAAAGAAAAACGCATGTATATTTCTTCACCACTTTGTAAAAGGAAAAATGTTGAGTAGCTTTTTATTGTTGCTAAGGAAATTACTCTTTGCCGTTCCAGCAATAGGTACATACTCTGTTCTCCGGCAGTCCTATTGCATCTATCATGTCTTCAAGTCTCTGATACTTCAATGTTGTGAGATTCAAACGTTTGCGGATACAGTCGACCATACAACTGTGCTCTTCAGTGGAGGAATCAGTGTATTCATCAAGGGAAGCAGGCTCGCTGCCTTCCAATTCTACAATTGCACGACGAGTTGCCAAATCCATCTCTGTACGGGATCTTGAGAAGTTAAGGTATTTACAGCCATATAGAAGTGGAGGACATGCTGAGCGCATATGAACTTCTTTAGCATTACAGTTAAAGAGTAACTCGGCTGTTTCACGAAGTTGTGTACCACGGACAATGGAATCATCACAAAATAGTACACTTTTTCCCTGTACCAGTTCGGGAATGGGAATAAGCTTCATTCTTGCGACCAAATTACGGATTTCCTGATCCTGTGGCATAAAACTCCTTGCCCAGGTTGGAGTATACTTTATAAATGGTCTGCCAAAGGGAATTCTTGATTCATTAGAATAACCGATTGCATGTGCTACTCCCGAATCGGGAACTCCTGCAACAAGGTCAATGTCGAGATTGTCTCTACGGGCTAATGCAGCACCATTACGATAACGCATTATTTCAACATTCATGCCTTCATAGGATGAAGATGGATAACCATAGTAGACCCACAAAAAGGCGCAAATCTTCATTTTGTCACCGGGAGGTGTTATTTTTTCCATACCGTCAGGTGTTAAGAATACAATTTCTCCCGGACCTAGTTCATATTTTGTTTTATATCCTAAATTTGGGAAAGCACAAGACTCGGATGCTACACAAAGAGCATCGTCTTTTTCTCCAATAATTAAAGGTGTCCTGCCATAGAGGTCTCTAGCTGCGTAAATGCCTTTAGAGGTCAGTATAAGCATTGAACAGGAGCCTTCTATTGCCTCCTGAGATTTTCTTATACCCTCTTTTATGGTGCTTTCCTGATCTATCAGGGCCGCCACCACTTCTGTAGGATTTATTTCACCTTTACTCATCTCAGAGAAATGGAGATAGTGTTTCTCAAAGGTTTTATAAACAAGCTCATTGATATTATTAATACGTCCTACTGTTGTTATTGCGTAGTTACCATGATGTGAAAATATAGACAATGGCTGTGCCTCATTATCACTAATGCATCCAACACCGATATTGCCTGACATACCGGGAAGGTCGTTCTCAAATTTTGTCCTGAATTGAGTATTTTCAATATTATGAATAGATCTGGTAAATCCATTTCCGTTCCATACTGTCAAGCCTCCACGACTTGTACCTAAATGTGAATGGTAGTCGGTACCAAAAAACAGATCAGTAACACAATCATTTTTTGATGCTACCCCGAAAAGTCCTCCCACGAAAAAATCACCCCTGTTTAAAAATTAATATATATTAAGGTTTTGAAAATAATAATCGCCTCTAGAAACTCAACTAGTTACTATTCCTTTTCAAAACAGCAATTAGGAGAAATAGAGGCGTTAGTATTATCAAGCACTCATAATAATCATTATAAATCAATATATCAATAGTTTAAAGTACTATTTAGAACATTTCAAAAATTCCTTAAAACATTTAAAAAAATAAGCTATACAATATTTTGGGCACCAAGCGTAAAGTTTTAGGCTACAACCATATCTTGTGCAGCAATAATTGCCTGATCTGCACTCCAGAAAACCATATCTTCACCGATATGTTCGGCTAAATTGCTTTTCCTAAGCATATCTTTAACATTTGGCTGAAGTCCGCATAACATAAGTTGGCAGTTTTTTTCATGCAATTGATGGTAGAGTTCATCAAGAGCTTGAACACCTGAAGTATCAATAAGAGGAACGCCACGCATAGATAGAATAAGGACACCTATATTATCAATATCTGAGAGTTGTGAGTTCAGCTGCTTTACTGTTGCAAAGAAAATAGGTCCTGTAAAATATACTACCCTTATATGAGCCAACGTTTTGCTAAAAGACATGCCGCTTTTTTCGCTAAGCCTTTCTTTATCCACTTCTTGAATACTGATTCCCATATTTGAGATTTTGACCAAAAACATAAAGCTTGCGAATACAACTCCTATTATAATAGCCTGCGTGAGATCGAATACTATGGTGGCAAACATTGTTATTACGTATTTTAGAATAGCACTTGTAAAACGTTTGGAAAATATGTATTTAATGTTTTCCCATTCGTTCATACGCCATGCAGTTACCATAAGTACGCCGGCAAGGGCAGCTAAAGGAATCTGGGACATAACAGGAGCAAGGACAAACATTGAAATAAGAAGGCCGACAGAATGAAAAATACTTACGAGTCTGGTCTGACTGCCTGACTTTATTGCGACGCTTGTTCTTGCAATAGCGGCAGTTGACGGTACTCCTCCAAAGAAAGGTATTATTATATTACCTATCCCTTGGGCTACCAATTCACGGTTTGCATCTAATTTTTCACCTTTCATTTTACTGCCTACTTCACCGCAAAGAAGACTTTCAATCATTCCAAGGGCAGCAATACTTAATGCAGGCATTAGCATTCCCTTTAAACTTGATACATCAATATTAAAGAGATTTAACCTGCTTTCAGGTAAAAGTGTTTTAGGAATTTCGCCTATAACTGCGACATTAAAATCGAAAATCAAATGTACCACCAGTGCTACCACAAGACCAACAAGGGACGAAGGTACTATGGCATTCCACTTTTTTGGCCACAGTAGCATTGTTGCAATTACAATACATCCTAAAAGCACTGCTGACCAGTTTGGGTTTATACCGGTTTGGAAATAGTGGATAAATTTTATTGCTGTGGATTCAGCTTCCGCTGATTTTATTCCAAAAAAGTTATCTATTTGACCAATGGCAATAATCAATGCTATACCTGATGTAAAGCCAGTTACAACAGGTGATGGTATGTAGGATACAATCTTGCCAAATTTCAATAGTCCTGCAATTACAAGGATAACCCCTGACATCGCTCCTGCCAGCCAAACTCCGTTAAGACCATATTTTTGAAAAAGTAATATCAGGATTGCTGTCATTGCACCTGTGGGACCTGAGACTTGAAAGGATGCTCCGGAAAGTGAGGCGATTACAAAACCTGAAATAATTGCGGTAATAAGACCCGCCGCTGCTGTTGCACCACATCCTACACCAAAGGCTAGAGCAAGTGGCAGCGCGACTGCCGTTACCGTTAGACCTGCTAGCAAATCTTGCTTGAGTTTATTGGCGTTGTAACCTTTAAACTCTTGCTTTAGGTCTCTTACGTATTCATTTATCATTCTTTTCACTCCATTCTATTAAGCCGCTTCAAAAAAGTTTTTGAGGCTTTAAGTTCATCACACTCATTTTTTTGAAATGGCAAATGCAAAGTCTTTTTGAAAACACCTTTCAAAAAAACTAATACAAGTATTAAAGACATAATGATATAATTTAAAAATGTATTTCCACAAGGTGATTTTAATAAATTACCTTATCAAAATTTATACTTAAGGTGTTTCAAAAAAATTCGTTAGTCAATATATATAGTTCCAACCCATTAAAATCAACTTTTTTGAAACACCCACTGACCAGTTATTTTTTTGGAATCACTTAATCCTCAATTATACCTTGTTAATTCTAAGACTATTGAGGAATAAAAACAATAGGCAAAAAAGTTCAAATATTTTATGTTAGGGCAAGCGTGGTCAATTTTTGGTGTTTGTGTTTAAATTATTTTGAAATACTTCAACAAATAGCTATTTTCTATAGATTGCTTTTTGTACCTTGCTATTTATGGTTTATATTACATTTAAATATTTTAAAATTTTTTTAAAAATATTGTGAAAAAATGATATAATATCTTTTTACTATATTTAATATTTAGGTTAATACTTTAGTGAAAGGACAAAAAGGAATGGAATGTAGAATAGGTTGTGCTGCTTGTTGTATTGTTGTATCCATATCATCGCCAATACCGGGCATGCCTCAAGGGAAACTGGCTGGCGTAAGGTGTGTTCAATTGACGGATGATAACAAATGTAAATTATTTGGAAAACCTCAGAGGCCTTCTGTGTGTTTAAGCTTGAAGCCATCGCATGAAATGTGCGGTACAGAGAATTCACATGCCTATTCATATCTTGAAGCACTTGAAGATAGCACCAAACCTGCTTGATAAATTGTAACAAATATATTGCTTGTTAATTGTAATTTATGTAAAATAGAAATATAAAACCATAATTATATACTGTTCTTTGCTTTGTTCACCTTAGCGATATTTAAATATATCAGTACTGCGAGATAGTTTGTTTGGAAAATTTTCAATATGAGGAGGTAGTAGTATGGGAAATTTAAAACTTAAGGAGCATAAAGAAGATATTGAAGTACTAAGCAGGTTAGCACAAAAGAGCAGTTTGATTGATCCAGAACTATTTGTCAAATATCAGGTGAAGCGTGGACTCCGAGATCTTGATGGTAAAGGAGTACTTGTCGGACTGACGGAGATTGGTGAAGTACATTCTTATATTATTGACGAAAATGAGATGATACCTGTCCCGGGAAGGCTTATGTATAGGGGGATAGATGTTACTGAGCTTGCGGATGGTTTTATAAAGAGCGAAAGAAATGGTTTTGAGGAAACCTGCTATTTATTATTGTTTGGCGATTTACCTAATAAAAAACAGTTAACAGATTTTGAACAAATCCTTTCTGATTACAGACATCTTCCAGATAGTTTTGTAAGAGATATGATTCTAAAGACTCCAAGCAGAGATATGATGAACGTATTAGCTAGAAGTGTTTTGGCTTTTTATAGTTATGATGAACGTGCGGATGATACTTCAGTTTCAAATGTACTTGAACAATGCCTTAGATTGATTGCATGTTTTCCTTCAATTGCAGTATATGGTTATCAGGCGTATTCCCATTACCACGGAAACAGCAGTTTGTTTATTCATAGTCCGAAACCAGAATTGAGTACTGCAGAGAATATACTGCATATGCTGAGGCCTGACAGCCAATATACAAAGCTTGAGTCAACACTTCTAGATTTAGCCCTTGTACTTCATGCAGAACATGGAGGCGGTAACAACTCCTCCTTTGTGACTCATGTTGTAACATCATCCGGAACCGACACATATTCTGTAATGTCAGCAGCTTTAGGTTCTTTGAAAGGGCCGAGACATGGAGGAGCAAATATTAAAGTAGTTCAGATGTTTGACGATATGAAAAAGAATTTAAAAGACTGGACTAGTGACAAAGATATAGAGGAGTACTTGATGAAATTGCTAAAGAAGGAGGCATTTGACCGCTCAGGGCTTATATATGGTGTTGGGCATGCTGTATACTCAATTTCAGACCCCCGTTGTTTAGTTTTAAAAGAGTATGCTAAGAAGCTTGCAAAAGAAAAGGGGCTTGATGCAGAGTTTAATCTCTATTCGAAGGTGGAAGAGTTGGCGCCGAAAGTAATAGCAGATGTACGCAAAATGTACAAAGGTGTAAGTGCAAATGTTGATTTTTATTCCGGCTTTGTGTACAATATGTTAGGTATTCCGAATGAAATGTTTACTCCAATTTTTGCAATATCTAGAATTGCAGGATGGAGTGCTCACCGAATTGAAGAAATTGTAAATGCAGGAAAGATAATTAGACCTGCTTATAAAAGTGTCGCCCAAAGACGTGATTATATAGATATTGAGGAAAGATAAATGTAAGTGGGGCAATAATTAGAATGGAGAAGTTTTGGATATGGTTGTTGATAGTACTGTTGATTTGATTGGAAATACCCCGATGATTTCTTTAAGGAAGCTAACCGGTATGTCCATTTATGGTAAGGCAGAATTCTTAAATCCTGGAGGAAGTATAAAGGACAGGATAGCAAAATACATGATTGAACAAGCCGAAGAACGCGGCGTGTTAAAAAAGGGCATGACAATTATGGAACCTACATCGGGTAATACTGGTATAGGAATTGCATTTGTCGGTGTACAAAAGGGTTATAAAGTTGTAATTGTCATGCCGGAAAATATGAGTGATGAAAGAAAAAAACTTATTAAAAGTTTAGGTGCAGAGCTGATTCTCACACCATCTCAAGATAGTATCGGAGGCTCAGTTGAGGAAGTGGAAAGGCGCGCGAATGGGGATAGTTCTGTTTTTATTCCGCAACAATTTGCAAACTCTGATAACCCGCAAATACACTACATAACTACAGGGCCCGAAATATGGCAACAACTTAAAGGTAAAGTGGATGTGTTTGTATCCGGGATTGGCAGTGGAGGTACTATTACAGGTATTGGCCGGTTTTTGAAAGAAAAGAATCCGAATTGCAGAATTGTTGCTGTAGAGCCAAAGAATGTTTCAGCACTTTTAGGTCACAGACCTGGTATTCATAAAATTCAGGGCATTGGTGACGGTTTTATACCTCAGATTATGGATACTAGCATTGTTGATGGCATTGTTGAAGTGGAAGATGATGATGCAATCAATGTTGCGAGAGAACTTGCTGTTACTCAGGGTATCCTTGCCGGTATTTCGTCAGGGGCTAATATTTGGGCGAGTCGTATGATGGGTGAAAAGCTTGGAAGAGATAAGGTGATAGCGACAATCCTTGTAGATAGAGCAGAACGTTACTTTAGTGCCGGACTTTTTAAAGATTAGCAGTAAATATATAAAATCATAGGAAAAAATCAGTTCTGTGAATAATTTTGCGGCACTGATTTTTTTTATTAAGCCATTTCTAAAAAAATGTATATAAAATACTTGACTGGCATAAATATAAATAGTAATATATTTAGCATGCGAAATATGTTTATGCGAAATAATATTACTTTTTAAGAAAAAATCAAAGCGCCGATAGATTTAGGTGATTCCTAAAAAATAACTGGTCAATTGCCATTTCAAAAATCTTGATTTGAGGGGCTTTGTGACCTAAATATTGTATAGGTTATTTTTTGAAATGGCCTTAAGGAAAGGAGCAAGATAATGGAGGATATGAGCAAGGGCATTGAAGTAGTTAAGCTGCTAAAACAAGTTATGGGATTAGTTAAAAATGCCCATAAGCCTTGCGATGAAATGAACCTGACAGGACCACAGACAATGCTTGTAGGGATTATAGCCCATTATGGAGGGATGAAAATTAGTGATTTAAGCGAAAAGATGGGGCTATCTAATAGCACTGTATCCGGAATTGTGGACAGGCTGGAGAAGCATGGTATTGTTGAAAGAATACGAAGTAGTGATGACAGGAGAGTTGTTCAGGTAAATGTAACTTCAGAGCATAAAGCACATGTTAAAAACAAATTTGAAGTTATAGAGCAGAAATTTGAAGATGTAATGAATAAAGCTACCGAGGATGAAGTAAAAAAAGTATTTGAAGGCTTGGAAATATTAATTAAATTAATACAAAAAACAATATAATAATTTATTGAATAGGAGTAGATTTTGCAATGTATAAATTAACTAAATATTTAAAGCCTTTTACCGGATTGATTCTGATTGCTATAGTTTTCCTTTTCGGTCAGGCAATGGCAGATCTTTCACTTCCAGACTATATGTCAAAAATAGTTAATGTTGGTATTCAAAATGGGGGAATTGAAAATGCAGTTCCTGAAGCGGTAAGGGCAAGTCAGATGGAAAAGGTTTTAATGTTTGTGGGTGAAGAAGACAGAAGAGAAGTCGTTGATAAGTATAAACTTATTGATAAGTCTAGCACAGACTATACTATGTATGTAAAGAAATACCCAGCTTTAGACAAAGAACCTATATATGTATTAAAAGAAAATACTGAAATTGAGAAGCTCAATCTAGTGTTGGGAAAAGCATTTATAGCAGTATCAGAGATAGAGAAGATAAAAGAAGAAGCAAAAGATGGTCAGCTTGAATTTGACGGACAGAATACTACGGCGAAGCAGCTTATTGAGATGAACAGGCAAATGAATGACAAAATTGCTGCTATGGATGAGAGTACAATTGTTCAGTATGCTGTAAACAGCATCAAAACTGAATACGCGGCATTAGGTATGAATGTGGAGCAAATTCAAAAACGATACATTATCAACATTGGTATTAGTATGTTGTTGATATCACTTCTGAGCGCAATATGTGTGGTCTTTGTAGGTTATCTTTCTTCAAGAACCGGAGCCGGGTTAGCACGTAATTTAAGAAGAGACGTATTTACAAAAGTTGAGAATTTCTCGAACACGGAGATGGATAAGTTTTCTACTTCATCTCTAATAACTAGAACTACTAATGATATAAATCATGTACAAATGCTTGTCATGATGATGATAAGAATGGTATTTTATTCACTGATAATGGCTATAGGCGGTATAATTAAAGCGGTCGGCAAGAGCCAGTCTATGACTTGGGTAATTGTAGTTGGTGTAATTGCAATTATAGGCTTGATTCTTACAGTGTTTTCAGTTGCACTGCCTAAATTCAAGCTGATTCAAAAACTTGTTGACAGGCTGAATTTGGTTACACGGGAGAACCTTTCAGGTATGATGGTTATTAGGGCATTTAATACTCAAAAGTTTGAGGAAGATAGATTTGATAAGGCAAATCAAGACCTTACAAAGACAAATCTTTTTGTAAACCGGGTTATGGTTGTGATGTTTCCTACCATGATGCTTATAATGAATGGAATTACGCTGCTGATAATTTGGGTGGGTGCAAACCAGATAGCTAATTCAAGTATGCAGGTAGGAGATATGATGGCCTTTATGCAATATGCAATGCAGATAATGTTTTCTTTCCTTATGATGTCCTTTATGTTTATTATGATACCTAGGGCTTCTGTAGCTGCTCAGCGTATAGCAGAAGTTTTGGAAACAGAGCCTCAAATAAAGGATCCGAAAGACGCAAAGAGATTTAACATCCGAGAGATGGGTGTTGTTGAATTCAAGAATGTGTCTTTTAAGTATAACGGTGCAGAGGAAAATATGCTTAAAAATATAAGCTTTAAAGCAATGCCAGGCCAGACAACAGCTTTTATTGGTTCTACAGGGTCGGGTAAAACAACCCTTGTCAATTTAATTCCGCGTTTTTATGATGTTACTGAGGGGCAGGTTTTAGTTGACGGAATAGATGTAAGAGAAGTTACACAGCATGATTTGAGGGACAAAATCGGTTACGTCCCTCAGAAGAGTTCGCTTTTTAGCGGGACTATTGAATCAAACATGAAGTATGCAAATGAGAAGGCTTCTTTTGAAGATATGAAGTTAGCTAT
Source organism: Bacillota bacterium (assembly GCA_023421115.1). Lineage (GTDB taxonomy): Bacteria > Bacillota > Clostridia > Acetivibrionales > Acetivibrionaceae > Acetivibrio. Next base: position 17,568 of record JAEZUI010000231.1, read on the forward strand.
AGAGATAGCACAAGCTTTAGAATTTGTAAATGAAAAGCCTGAAGGTATAAAATCGGATATATCACAAGGAGGAGGTAATGTCTCCGGGGGACAGAAGCAGAGGCTGTCCATTGCAAGAGCATTGATGAAAAAGCCGGAAATATATATTTTTGATGACAGTTTTTCAGCTCTTGACTTTAAAACCGATTCAGCACTTAGAAAGGCATTGAAAGAGAAAATTAAATCCGCCACTATTCTTATCGTTGCACAGCGCATTTCTACAATTATGAATGCAGAGCAGATAATTGTACTTGATGAAGGAAGAATTGTAGGTAAAGGTACGCATAAAGAATTAATGAAAAATTGCACAGCTTATCAGGAAATTGCTTTATCTCAGCTGTCAAAGGAGGAATTGGCATGAGTCAAAATAACAACAAACCATCGGACTTTAAGAGACCGCCAAGGCAAGGAGGAATGGGCCACGGTCCCGGAGCTATGATGGCAGGAGGAGAAAAGGCACGCAATTTTAAGGGTACGATGAAAAAGCTGCTAGGGCATTTAAGTGTTTATAAAATAGCTGTATTCATCTCATTACTTTTTGCTATAGCAAGTGCTGCTTTTTCAATAGTAGGTCCGAGAATTATGGGGCAGGCTACGACAAAACTGTTTGAAGGAGTTGTGGCGAAAATTGCGGGAACTGGCAGCATCGATATGAATTATATAGGATGGATATTAATAAAGCTTGTTGGTTTGTATTTATTAAGTGCTTTGTTCGGATATGTACAGGGATGGTTGATGTCTGATGTATCAATGAAGGTGAGTTACAAGTTCAGAAAGGACATTTCTGAAAAGATTAACCGTATGCCTTTAAAATATTTTGATGCTACAAATCATGGTGAGGTATTGTCCCGTGTAACCAATGACGTTGATACTCTCAGTCAGACTCTCAATCAGAGTCTTGGACAGATAATTACTTCTGTCACTACTGTTGTGGGAGTGCTTATTATGATGTTTACCATAAGTTGGCAGATGTCTTTGGTAGCTATTGGGGTTTTGCCTTTGTCTATGATACTTATAATGCTTATTGTAAAACAGTCACAAAAGTATTTTAAACAGCAGCAGGATTTTCTTGGTAATTTGAACGGTCATATTGAAGAAATGTATGGAGGTCATATAGTAGTTAAGGCTTTTAATGGTGAAAAGAAGAGTATTGAAAAGTTTGATACATTTAATAGTAAGCTCTATGGTTCCTCGTGGAAATCTCAATTTTTGACTAGTATTATGATGCCTCTTATGGGCTTTGTAGGAAATTTAGGTTATGTGGCAATATGTATCTTAGGTGGATATTATGCCGCAAGGAGAGTTATAAAAGTTGGTGATATTCAAGCTTTTATACAATATGTGCGTCAATTTACACAACCTATCTCACAGCTGGCGAATGTATCTAATATTCTTCAGCAGACCGCAGCTTCAGCAGAACGTGTATTTGAGTTTTTAGATGAAGAGGAAGAGGATTCGGATGCTGTTGATTCGGTTATGCCTGATAACATTGAGGGTGTAGTTGAATTTAAAAATGTCCATTTCGGATACAATCAGGACGAGATTATAATAAATGATTTCTCAACTGTTGTTAAACCCGGACATAAGGTTGCTATTGTCGGTCCCACCGGTGCCGGAAAGACAACAATGGTCAAGTTGCTAATGAGATTCTACGATGTAAATCAGGGTTCAATCCTGATTGACGGCCATGATATAAGGCAGTTTACCCGTGAAGATTTACGTTCTATGTTCGGGATGGTACTACAGGATACCTGGCTTTATAATGGCAGTATTATGGAAAATATTCGTTATGGACGTCTTGATGCAACCGATGATGAGGTTATTGCGGCAGCAAAAGCTGCCCATGTTGACAGTTTTGTTCATACTCTACCAAACGGCTATGGTATGGAGCTCAATGAGGAAGCAAGCAATGTATCCCAGGGACAAAAGCAGTTGATAACAATTGCAAGAGCAATTTTGTCCGATCCGAAAATACTTATTCTTGATGAGGCAACAAGTTCGGTGGATACCCGTACTGAGGTGCAAATTCAAAAAGCTATGAGCAATCTTATGAAGAACCGCACAAGCTTTGTAATTGCACACCGCCTTTCCACAATACGTGATGCCGACCTTATTCTGGTTATGAACCACGGAGATATTGTAGAACAGGGAAATCATACCGAATTGCTAGCTAAGGGTGGCTTCTATGCAAATCTTTATTACAGCCAATTTGAAGTTTCAAAGGTAAGTTGATTTTAAAAATATAAAGGCCAGGATTCGTTTATATATGAATCCTGGCCTTTATATTTGTTCGTGCTTTGTGGAGTGAAATAGGAAAAGTAGGAGAGGATGAATTCACTGGAGTTTTTGTCAATAACATAAAAAATATTTTTTTACCGTTACTATGGGCAATTTAATGAGTATAATTATATAAAGCATCACTTAAAAGAGAATCGTACGATTTAAAAATGAACTATATCTTTTCAAAAAGTGTCTTATAGCCTTAAGATATAAGACTTTTGGGGTAAAAGATTTAGACTTAAAAGAACAAGCTTTTTTGAGGAGAATAGGATATGATTGGTGTGTTAACTATGAACAAAGAAAGAGACAACATGTTGGTTGAAAATACCCTGAAAGGCAATATAAATTCCTTTGAGGAGTTAATAAGGTTGTATCAGGGAAAGATATTCAATTTCCTTTCAAAAATGACGGCATCACGAGAGGACGCAGAGGAAATAACTCAGGAAGTGTTTATAAAGGTATATAAGAACCTATATAAATACAATAATAAATGGAGTTTTTCCACCTGGATATACCGTATAGCTATAAATACTCTTAGGAGTGAGTACAGAAAAGTAAAAAATGCCAAAGCTATTGACTACTACGCTACTATACCGGAACTGCCTGCAAACTTTAGCGATTATCCTGAGATAGCCTATGAAATGAAGGAGCAGAGAGTAGAAATTATAAAGCTTATAGATCAACTTAAAGAAGATCAAAAAACCGCATTGCTTTTGCGCTGCATGCAAGATTTTTCCTTTAAGGAAATAGGCGATATATTAGGAATAACACCCGACGCAGCAAAAATGAAGATACAAAGGGCTAAGCAGACCATTTGCAGGGAGTATGAAAAGCTGCAAGAAAGGGGGAAATAAAAATGAAATGCAATTTTAATGTTGAAGACCTAATTAAATATGCTGAAAGTCAGCTGTCGGATGAGGATAAAGAGAGAGTTTTAGAACACTTGAATTCTTGTGAGAAATGCAGAAGACAATATGGAGTACTGAAATTCACGGAAACCTATGCAAAGGACAGTTCACCCGTGAGTGAGAACATCCGTAAAAATGTAATGGAGGCGATTGATGTGAATAGATACAGTAAGAATAAGAAGTTTTGGCTTGGAGGGGTATTTCATAGAGCAATGCCTGTTATAAAGCCGGTTTTAGCAGCGACAGCAGCAATTGTTGTGGTATCAGTTGGTGTGGCCAATTTTGGTAATTTACGAGGATTGATTTATAATCCTAGCAGTGTGGGACCTAGTCCAACCAATTCGGTTAATAATCCGCAAAATACTAACGCAGGAGTTTTACCTGAAAGTACAAACGCAGTAATTAAAGATCCTGTAGAAAAGAAAATAGTTACACTTTATTATGCAAATTCCAATGCAGACAAAGTGGTTGCTGAGAAAAGGGAAGTTGAAATAAGTATTGGCACACAAATAGAAAAGTTAGTGTTTGAAGAATTGCAAAAAGAACCAAAAAGTGAAGGCCTGCATGCAGCAATACCTAAGGGAACAAAACTTTTATCGGCATCAACCGAAGGTGGTATCTTAACACTCAATCTTTCTAGAGAGTTTGTCGATAACAGTCCCGGTGGAACGGCAGGAGAGTTGATGACTTTATATTCAATAATTAATACAATGACCGAGCTGCCTGATATCAAAAAAGTGCAGTTTCTTATTGAAGGACAAAAGGAAGAAATATATATACATGCCATATTTGATGAGCCTTTTGTAAGAAATGAGGAAATTATCGAAAAAGATTCAAATGAGATAAAAGCGGAAGTTGAAGCTAGGTCTCAAATAGCTATTAAAGCTATGAAAGAAAAAGACATGCAAAAGTTGGCTTCACTTGTGCATCCTGTCAAAGGGGTACTGTTTTCTCCTTATTCGCATATTAATTTGGTAGAGAATATCGAGTTTAAGAAAGAACAATTATCTGGCGCCTTAACATCGGAAAAAATTTACTATTGGGGAGAATTTGATGGAATAGGTGATCCAATTAAATTAACATTTGCTCAGTATTATGAAAAGTTTGTATATGACCAGGATTTCGCTAATGCAGAAAAAATAGCGTACAATGAAGTGCAGCAAGCAGGAAACACTCTTGTCAATATTGCGGAGGTTTATCCTGAAGGCAAGTTTGTAGATTACTATTTTTCAGGGTTTAACCCCGATTATGGAGGTATGGATTGGGCGAGCCTAAGGTTGGTTTTTGAAAAGTATGACGGTCAGTGGTATCTTGTATGTATAGCTCACGGACAATGGACTATATAAAACCTTTGCTTTTATTTATTATTCTTCTTGATATACTGTTACATTTTGTCCTTACCTTCCAATAGAGATTTTTAATGTATATGGCAAAAAAGGGTGTTGCACTTTAAGATAAAGTTCAATACCCTTTCTTATATTCCATCACACAAATGTCAACACGGCTCATTAATTGCTAAAATGGACATCTGCAGTATATCCTGGTTTCAGTCGATAATCTGGGTCCTCAGGCTTAATAAGTACATGAACAATACGTCTACCATTCTTTTCTATTGCAGTGTTAGGAATCTGAGTGACTGTGCCAGTAAGGGTAGTATCTGGTAAGAAAGTTGGAACAATTTCTACAGTTTCTCCTACCTCCACATTTTTGATAAACTCTTCATCCACTTCTGCGCTAATAATAATTGAATCCACATTTATAATCTGTAGAACCCTAGTAGGTGAACCCTGCACACCTAGGTGACTTCCTTCGTTCACTGCAATATTTTGTACAATACCTTTTTCAATGTCCGAGATTATCTTGTTATCTTTCAGATATTCTTTTTGTGTCTTTCTTATCATGGAATCTAAATCAACCTGTAGTGAAGAAATACTATCTTGCTGCTGTGTTACATTTGCTGTATTGCCTCGTTTTAGTTGGGAAAGTTGCTCCTGCTTAGACTTGAGTGCAACATTGAGTTTATTCAACTCCTCCTGTAGAGCGATTTTAGTTTTTTGAAGATTCGTTTCAATATCATCCACAGCTTTTTGACGCTGATCCACTGAAGTCTTGTAAACATCTAGTGTTGTCTTTGAAACTGCACCAGCTTCGTATAGGCTTTGATAGTTTTCCAAATCCGTTTTTGCAGAGGTCAGTTCATCGTAAGCAAGATTTAAGGAATTCTTGAGTAAAACTATATCTGCATTGGTATCGCTATGGTACTCTTTAGTTTTGCGATCAAGCTCCCTCTTTGCCTGTTCAATATCTGCCTGTAAAGCTGAAATGTCCGTCTCTGCTATGAGTAGTGCCGACTGATTTGCGGAGAGCTGATGCTCCAGTTTTTTTACAATTCCATTATATTCAGAAAGGTCAATGGTTACTAGTGGTTGACCTAGCGTAACTTGGTCTCCCTCTTGTACATCTACTTCCATCACTATGCAAGGAAAATCTATGTTGATATCTTTCATATGAGTATATTTTACTTCTCCCCATGCCACAATGCCTGTACTTTGCTCTTCTGATAAAGAATATCCTTTATTTGTAACGGCATTCGTATCTTTTGGCCGAAATGAAATACCAAGAGCTGTAATGGCCAAGATAAGCAACACTATTCCTATTACCACTGTTTTTTTATGAGATATAATCCAATCTTTCATAAAGAAGTCCTCCATCTATTATTATTCGACACTTTTCAGTGCTTCTAGCATGTCAATTTCTTGCATCTTTCTAGCCACAACACGGTTAATTAACAAAGCAAAGCATAAAGTAGTTATTACAGTAATCAGCACATCGGGCAATACAATATTCCCCATAAGATCCATGCCATCATCTAAAGTGCTGGTAATAATCCAAGACATGAAGCGTCCTACAGGAGTACCGAGAACTATTCCTAAAAGCACAGAAAAGTAATTTTCAACTAGTACCAATTTGTGAATTTCCTCATAATGGAAACCCAAAACCCGCAGGGTAGCCAAGTCTCTTATACGCTCTACAAAATTAAGAATACTGGTATTGTATAGCACCACAAACGCTAAGGACGCACCCATAAGGATTAGTGCCACCACCGCAAAATTTATTACCTCCATATTGGAGTCCAATCCAGTTTGCAGGCTTTCCCGTGTTGCTGAATCTACTACGATATCACTTTCCAAAAACCTTTGATCTGGAGTGCCATTCCATTGAATAAGCAGACCTGTCGGTGAAAATGTTTCGCCCAGGGATTCCCAGAAAGTATCACTCATGTAAATACCCTGGTTCGATGTCATAAAGGCAACCCCAACGATCTGTACAGGAGTATATCCCATCCCAGTACGCTTGATTTGGATAATATCACCTTGCTCCACACCGAGGTTTTTGCCTAGTTTTCGAGTCATAAGAATTCCATTATCAGGAATAGCAATAGGCTCACCATCAGGGTCTTTCATATGAATCATAGGACTATCTTTGGTGGTAACTGTGATGAGTTCCATTTTATGCTCGCCATTGGGCAGAATAATTTCAATAGCAGATTCTTGTATTTGTTGTGTAACACCATTAAGTCTTAAGCTGCTAAGATAGTAGGAATCCGTCTTTGTAGAATCGACGAGTACCTTTTGTTCGTAAGTAAATGTATTTCCATACAGCTGATCAGAAATTCCTACTAAGGTAGTTCTAACGGTTAAGGCAGCAAGAATAACGCCGACACAGCCTGTAACACCAATGACACTCATAATAAGACGTACTTTATTTTTCATTGTATTACGAGCAATAAGCTTGCTGCTGAACTTTATCTTGCTCCAAAAGGAAGGAATAAGTTCCAGAAAAATTCGATTTCCCTTTTGGGGATTCTTTTCACGAAGAAGAACTGCAGGGGTATCACCCTGAAGTTTCCAACAGGCATGAAATGAAATCCCTCCTGTACAAAGAAGAATCAGAAGTGATGCAAATAGAAAATTCTGAAAATTAATATGAAAACTAAAGCTGCTAAGCATCAGCTTTAATCGAGGAACTAAAGTTTTGCCAAACACATTTACTCCAACGATAAGCCCAGCTACTGACCCAAGTACCCCAAGCATAATTCCGTAGGAAGTATAATGCCATAGAATGCTCAGCTTACTGTAGCCCAAGGCTTTTAATATTCCAATTTGTGCACGCTGACTTTCAATAAGACGTACCATTGTACTTTGTGTAATCAGCGCTGTTACAAGGAAAAATAGTAAGGGAAATACCAATGAAAGTGTTCTAAACTGCTGTATACGGCCATTTACACTATTTACACTAACACTATTCTCCTGCAATGTAATACCAATTAGTTTGTTACCGATGACTTTATCTACCTTTTGTGACACATATACAAGGTTGGCTCCGGGCTCAGTTTTCACACTGATCTGATTGTAAATTTTCTGACCGTAAGCTCTTTCCAGCACACTGGTATGGGTCATTAAAAAACCATAGGTTGACGGATCGGGAAAGACAGATGCCGTATTCTTCACAGAATAGACCTGCTCGCTGCTAAGTGCCAGCCCCTCTATTGGTAAGCGAATCCATACATCGTTCAGCTTAATGGAAATAGGGTCTCCAACCTTCAAGTTATGTGCTTTTGCAAATGAGCTATCTAGCACTACACCTTTGCCACTTTTACTAAACCGCCCCTCCTGAAGCACAGGCTGGTCTAAGATACTACCTTCATCTAAGGCATAGATACGCAATGTAGCCTTTCGAGGTAAGTTCGTATCTACATCCATTGAAAAACGCTTCTCGACATGGGTAACGCCATCAATTCGTTTTATTCCCCAAAAATTTTGCTCTGAGGGATTCATGACCGTTACCCAAAGATCGGACATATTTGTTGACTGATACATGGCATTGGCATTGTTCTCAACAGTAAACCAAATACTATCAAGACCTGTCATGATAGCTGTCGCCAAAGTTGCCATAATAAATATGGAAATAAATTGTGCTTTCGATTTTTTCATATCTCTGAGTAATTTTTTAAATAGTGCCCCCTTTACCATAGGATTTCCTCCACATCTTTGGGGTGCTCGTTAAACTTCATATCAGCTATTTTACCATCTCTCATATGCAATACGGTTTGTGCCATTTCAGCAATGGGTGCATTATGTGTCACTATAATTACCGTTTTTCCTAAATCTCGACCTACATCTCTTATGAGACGTAGTACCTTTCTACCAGTTTCTGAATCTAGTGCACCTGTTGGCTCATCGCACAACACAATCTGTGGATTCTTTGCAAGTGCCCTTGCTATTGAAACACGCTGTTGTTCACCACCTGACAACTGACTGGGAAAATTGTGCATTCTTTTTTCTAATCCTACCCGCTGAAGTATTTCTCTAGCATCAAGTGGATCAGCACAAACTTCCTCAGCAAGTTGTACATTTTCCAATGCCGTTAGGTTTGGTACTAGATTGTAAAACTGGAACACAAAACCGATTTGTGCTCGGCGATAATTGGTTAGTTCTCGTTCTGACATACCAGATATTTCGTGTCCATTGACAGAGATTCGACCAGCGGTTGGCAAATCCATACCGCCTAATAGATTGAGCACAGTAGTTTTCCCAGCACCACTCTGTCCAAGTACCACGTTGAAGGTACCTCGTTTTAGCTGAAAGCTAATACCATTAACTGCCTTAATAGTAGCATCACCAACATGATATTCTCTTTCTACGTTTTCGAACGTAATAAATTCCATAAGGAACCTCCTTTGTTACTAATTCTATTTTTTATATGTAAATACCTCTTCATAGAATTTTACAGAAGTATTTCTTTAAATATCATGACTCATACAGGGCATACCCCTCGTTGGCATTTCACCATAAATTTATTATAATGACACCGTATAGATTTTACAACCATCAGATGTTTACAAAGTCTTTTATTGAGATTCAGAAAATAAACATTGCCAAATGATCAATATTATTCAGCTGACATATCTTAAAGTGCTTTAGTTGCACAAAAATAGAAAAGAATTTATTGACTGTAGTAATTACAATTGTTACAATATTCATGCACTTTGTCAAAATTAATAAGGGGTGATTAATATTTTAAGGGTTCGTTTTTCCAATTTGGGCATTAAAATGTTAAATTTTAGACTTAAACCTATATTAGGTCTAGTATGTTTACTGTCTTTGATTCTTATCATTACTTCGTGCTCAAAAAATAAAGATTTACAGAAATTTGACTTTGAACCAGAAAAGTTTAAATTAGAAGATTTGTCAATATATGATACTGATACAGATAAATTGATTTCTATTGGCATGGATAAGAGTGAAGTAGAAGGAATATTAGGAGAGTCTGGCTCTGAGTCAGAACAACAAAAAAGATACAAATACAATAACTATAATGGTTTGAGCGTTTTTTATAGGGATAATAAGGTTGCAGCAGTTGCTTTACTTGGAGATCAAGATAATAGCAGTAAAGCTAGATACAAAACTATTAGAAATATTAACCTCGATTTTTTAAGAAAAGACGTAGAAGAGGCATATGGAGAACAGCCAACGGCCAATATATCTTACATGCTAATAAAGAAAGGTGATACATTAGAATATATTAAGGATTCAAATTCTGAAGCTTTAAAGAATATTAATTTTGATATGAAAAAAGTTTATTACATATCTTTTTTGTTCAAATCAAAGAGTGATGAAAAAATTAGTAATATAATTATTGGAGACAGCGACTATAATATGAAATATGAATAATTCAATAATTGATTTAAAAAACCTTTTGAATGATTGAAGCAAATAGATTAAATAGTAATGAGTATATTATCTATCGAGATAAGGGTAAACGAATTTAGAGTGATATGGCGGAGCTGTACGGTCTGGTACCGGTCGGTACGGAGGTGACGATCGTGAACAGCTCCTTCGGCCCTTTCGGGCGTGGCTGAAATCAACCCTGGTGACAGGGGCGCCGATGTGCTTGCTATCCAGCGGCGGATGCGCCAGCTTGAATACTACAACGGGCCGCTGGACGGCATTTATGCGGACTAACTGAAAAAGGCCATCCACCAGTTCCAGCGCGCAAACGGACTGACCGCGCAGAACAGTATCACGAAGGAAACCTGGTTGAAGATGCGGTTCCGTGAGTTTGAGTAGTCGTGATATAGTCCGGGCTAAATCATTCTATTTCATATTCCCCATTCCATTCTTTGATTATAAGATCAGGCTTCCAATTGCCAAGGTAGGTCTTAAGACTGTCATCTAAAAGATTGTCGCCTGTAAAACCAAAGCTTCCAAATATTTTAGTACCCCTCACGGTAGATATACTGGCTCCAGCGGTGGCTGAAATGAGACCGGGAGCAGTTAAATCTGCTTTCGCCCCACCTGTTATATCAACATCGGCCATACTAAGAGAATTGCCCTCAATCTTGGTTGCATTAAATCTCCCAAATACTGATAGTCCACCTTCAAAGCCTCCCACTTCTCCGCCTACTAATTTTATTTCTAATCCCCCATCATAGGTGGTGGAATTTCTGATATGCTGTTGCATTTTTCCAAAATCTAAGCCGGACATGCTAAATTTCCATCCAGATTTATAAGGACCAACGGTGCCTTGAAAAAATGGAGAAGAAATTTCTACTTCATAGGGCTTTATTATTTTTTTGTAATATGCTGAATTTTCATCCAACTCGCCAGATTCAAACCTTTTCTTTGCCTCCATATTCTTTTTTATCATTTCATTCGCAGCAGCATTTTCTGCCTTTTCACGTGCAGCTCTTGCAGCGGCCATTGCCTTTTCATCGCAGCCGCATTCCTGAAGAGGGATATATTCACCAAAGCTATATGCATTATACACATCATTTAGCGTAGTTGATATGCTCCTTAATGTCAGGGATATGACTCTTTCCTCCAGCATGTTTTGTATCGTATCATCAGATATAAGTATTACATGCTTCATACAGTCGATGTACATCTTTTCTACATACTTCTTTGTCTTCTTTGTATAGTTATCCAGTGCAAGTTGAGTAATCTGATTCCACAGCACTTGATTTGTATTATTAAAATCCGGCACCAATCCCAGATGAACTACATTATGCAGTTCATCTTCATCTTTTATTTCCTGTTCCATCCGAATAATATTATAGCGCAATCTGCTTATTCTCTCATTCCCATCACGAAGGGCGTCATTAACCATCTCTGAATTTTTATGGGTCATCTTTGTAAGGTATTGCTCATAGGGCATAAATTTCTTTTCAAAATCCGCCATGTTTAATTGCTGTATATAAACATCTATAGGGTTGCTGTAGGAAAATGGGTTTATGGCAAAAACAGCTTTTTCCGGTTGAATTCTAGATAGGGTTTTAAATAACTCTTCACCATTGCCCGGATCTTGCTCATATTGTGATATGTTTTTCTCCAATTCTGCGAGATAATCTTCAAACTGGGCTTCTACATCTCCGATCCATTCACTATAAATATCAAGGTGAAAATCCGGATTTTCTGCCATTGCTGCTTCAAATTCCTGCTGTGTTTGATAACCACCCAAATCTGATTCATATCCAAAATCATCAAAGGAATGCTTGTATGTCTTTTCACCCAAATAATCAGCTCTATAAGCATAGCTCTCGATCCCCTTCTGAAATGCCATCAGGGTTCCCTGTCCATCGGGTGAAGATATGCTTTTCAAAGAAGAATATTGAGTAACCATACTAATGTCCGGAGCAGTATATTTCATATTACTTTGAACTTCTCTTAACAGGGCTTTGAGCTTTTCTTGAGCTTCTTTATCAATACCCTCAAGAAAATCTGCCTGGGATATAGCATCAAATGTAACCAAATTATCTAAGTAACTTTCCATCACTTCATCGGATACTTCTCCCAGCGGGATTGGATTCTTACGCTCCTCTTCTGCCTTTATCCTGCTTACATTGGAAATGGATTTTACAAATACAGGGTATTCGTTTTCTTCCGTTATAAGCTTTAGAGCCTCATCAAATTTCCCCTCGGACATATAATAATTATACATTGCTTTACGAGCCGGCCAATACCTTTTGTCTATAGTCATTGCCGTGCTAAAACAGGTGTAAGCCTTATCTTTTTCGCCTGTGTCCAGATATATGTTGCCTAAGCTTACCAAGAGAGAAAGAGCATCATTGCTGAACTTGCCATCTTTTAAAGATAGTTTTAGCCCGTAATTATATATTTTTATTGCATCTGAGTAGTATTTCTCCATGTTGCTTTCTTCTTCGTTTTCTAATACCAAATCATCATAATAGGATGCCACTGCAGATGCAAAGTTGCCTACTCCGACTATAGATTCGTGATCTAGTGCACACACAGCACTGGCCATTGATAAGTAAAAATTTCTGGCATTGGTATAACTAACTGCGAGAGCTACAGCTGAAGAGGCTTTTTTAGCTTTTTCCACGTCGGTTTTAGTACCTGAAAAATCCGGAGTCCAGCTTACTATGCGTTTATACTCTCCCTCTGTTACCGTTTCAATCTTTGTGTTTGATAAGGAGTAGTAGTATTCCGCAAGATTAAGTACATCACTGGCGACTACAGATGGAAGAATCTTTGACATATCTTTGAATTCGGCATTTGACTCAACACTGTTGTTAGTAATAGGAGTGTTTTTCCCGACATTTGTCGTACATGCGGTATTGATTAGCAGCATTACCGTGCAAAGAAAAAAAGACAAGAATTTCTTAAGCATTCAGATCCGCTCCCTACCTGTATGAATTTTCTATAACTTAAATTGATTAACATAATTATTGTATAACATATCTCAGAAAAAAACAACATTTAGGGTTTACAGGACAGCAAAAAACTCCAAAATCGCAGTACCACCAATAGAAATCAGTTAACAGACATTGCTAAATGATCAATATTAAATATATATCTAGCCTGTTCTTTCAAAGTCTTGCTTTTTGAATCTATTGTAGCAGCTGAATTCCTAAAATAACTGATTATCTCCAAATCATTCAGGCTATTCCCCATAACAAAGACCTTACCCTCACTAAAATTATTCAGCTGGCATATCTTAAGCACCCCTGTAAGCTTACTCGCATCATTAGAATTTATACTTACAATATTCTTTTCACAAGTTACCTTCAACATAGAATTAGACTCTATATTTGCCGTAATATTCTTTTTAAAAGCAAGCACTTTATATACTGAATCTTTCTCTTTATATACCGAATCTCTCTCTTTATACACCCTGATTTTAGGCATACCCGACAATACTTCCAGCGCTTCTTCCTTAATACCCACTATCTCTTTATAGTTCAAACTAAAGTCAACAACCTGTCCACCATTTGCAAACACACCGCCACTTATAAAACTTTTTATAGGATTACACTTTTTTAATGCAGTATGTAAAGGTAGCGATGTAGCAAGATAAATCCTGACTTTATCCTTTAGAAATCGTATATGCTCTATGGCTTTTTCACTTACTACCCCAAATTCATTGGTTATAGTGCCATCAACATAACCCTGTTTCTTTGCAACTCATTATAGAATAGGGGATCCACTTCTATCAAGGACTTAATCTCAGATTCTGTATATCTTGTCTTCTCTTTTTCCTTTGCGTTAATCCACATATATACATCCTTAGGTAATTGTTTCCGAAGTTCAAACACATTTTCCAGATCCCCAGGTATTGCAACTATTCCCGCACATAAATCAATACTGGCTTTGAGAAGCCTTACCTTATCTACAAATTCTTCAATAGAAACCATTTCCGGATGACAACTTGCCCACAACTTGACTTTTGATAAGTCAACCTTTAATGCTCTTAATTTCTCTAAAAACTCATATACATTAAAACTTAAATTAGTTTGACAAGATATATACC
>JAEZUI010000051.1 GCA_023421115.1 Bacillota bacterium
AACTACACTTCTCTCTCCGCAAATATTGCATTTTTTGAAACCATTTGGAAAATTTGAACTTTGCTCAAACAAACGAATGTTTTTTATTGCACCCATACTTGACTCTAGTTTTTGATATTGTTCAACATAAGAAAAGTTATCATCATAAAGCATTGCTACCCAGTAGGTTTTTAAATGTTCTCCTAACTGTTTTTCCGCTAAATCTAATTTTTCTCCCTGTAGATTTTTTAAAATATCTCCTTTATGCTTTTCTTTTACTGCCTTATCTAACTCAATAGCAAAAGCATTTATATCATCAGAGTCTATAATAGACACACATCTGTTGGGAAATGAAATTATATTTTCCTGTTCCCCCTCTTTAAAATATGGAAATATTATTTTATTATCAGAGCTGGTATTGATAATTTCCAAAGCAGTTTTTATTAAGCTACTTAAAATTCTACTGCCGGCATATAAGTCATGTAGTTTTACAGCCTGCTCAATATAAGACTGGACTGGTCCTACAGTATACAAAAATAGATATTTACTCAATCAATTCACCCCATTTCTAATTGACTCAATAAATTTCTCCTGTATTCTATCAAGCACTTCATACCCTACTTTATTGAAATAAGCAACATTGGAATATTGCAAACGTGAAACAACCACATATTTTCTATTATCATCCTCAACTAAACTCACATATACAGGAGATGCAATTTTCCCTCCTATTGCCCTGCCTAGGGCTAATTGTACATCTTCTCTTTTGCCTTTTAAGGAATCATGTGTGCATTTGCCAATGTGTTCAAGTACTTCTTCTACATTTAATGAAGATTTGATAGGTATAAACTCTATACTGTTTGTGCTGGAAATGTGTCTGCCTTCTTCTTCATTAAGATTACTCAAAATAAGCATATTGCCATTTTTACTTATTACACAGTTATCATGTTTAATATAAACTATCTGCTTATAGCACCAATCAACAATATCCTCTCCATTATAGTTAAATGGATTATTGCCTTTTTGTAAAATCCTAAAGCATCCAGCACCTCTTCTTGCTCTCTGACCTACTCCGCCTAAAACAGAAGTTAATTCTAACATGCACTCAAGTTTTTTCTTTAAATTATCCTTGTCATTATTACCTCTTATGACAATATTAATGTCAAATTCAGCCCCGACTTTTATAGAATCTCTTGGTCTTTCTTGATTATTTGAATTAATTAATTTTTTATGTGGTAATAAATAGTTTTTTTCTACATAATCAACACTCTTTGTGCTAACAAATATATCAAATGGACTTCTTATTTGGGTTTCCTTTATTCCTCCAAACAGTTTTTCCTCTTCAACTAATAATAGTTTCCCATCTAAGGAAGGTCGAAAACTTCTCCACCAAAATCTCATCATACTTTTAAATGGAGTTGCTCTAAATTCGACATTTATATTATCCGAACCGTGTAAAAACATTGGAGATATTGTTTTGCATTTGTATGCATTAACTAACATTAATTTCACCTCTTTTTCCAGTATTATGTCTATAAAACTTATTCTAAGGAAGTTCCCTTTACAAGCCTTCTTATTACTTTCATTTCCTCTGTAAACACACAATTATTAAAAGGCATATTTGCGTGATATACAGGATATTGATTAGTTATCTTGGATTTCTTTGTCACATTCTTAATAACTTCTTTTAATTCAGTGTTGCCTTTAGGTTCAACAGGAGATATCAAAGCTTTAATAATATCGTTTAGCTCTACACTTGCTTTAGTTCCTTTCATTTTTAGTTTTAATATATATCGCAAATATGGTGTTCAACTGTGCTCATATTTCTGTATTCAAGTCCTTCTGGTAATTCTGTTTGTTCAGTTTTCTCTCATTTACTTAAAGTCTAAGACCATTTTAGCCCTCTTTTAGATATTCTTCTAAATCTTGTAGTTTCACATTACACAAAACCCCCATCCTTAACCCGAACCACCGTACCAAACCCCCTAGAAACCGACTTACCCAACCCCAGATAATCCGGTATCGCAAAATTGGTCATAAACCGCCCCTTAAACCCGACCATCTTCCTATCCTTATACTTAACCTCAACCGGACGAAGCTTTATCAACGCCTCAATAGGCTTGTCCACCCAGCAATCCAACCCTTTTGCCATAGACAAAACATTACCGACAAGCACCTTCTTCAATATCCCTACTCTCTCATCTTCCGGTGACCTCGCATACTTATCATAGTTCTCCTGATTAAGTGCCATCCATGGAGTCAAAAACTCATACTCAACCAACCTATCCGCCGCCCCAAGCTCCTTCGTCTTTAGCACATAGCCCTTTTCAAGGATGCTCATAACCTTGTCTTTCATATCAATTTCCTTAACATCAAAGAAAATATCTATCAATATCTTTGATGCATCATTAATTGCAATAATGTTCGGAACCCCGCCAATAGATTTATACTGGATTACAGGATAGCCATATTTGAATTTGTCGTTACCCAAATGATTGTGCAGCTCAAGATACTGCGGAAACTTATTCGCCAGATAACCCCTTATTTTGGGTATATCTCTGCTCTCTACCCTGTTGCCTTCAAGCTTTACAGTTAACATTTTTATTTCCAAAACAATTCCCCCATTTACAAAAAATAATCTTTTTCTATTTCCCTTATAAAACCTGTGTCCTTATCATAGGTACTGCATACCATTTCCCTGCTTATAAAAGTAATTTCCTTCTCATCTATTTCAATCTGCTTTCTAACTGCATGTTCAGGTAAACTAAGTACATATTTATAAAAATCCTTCTTCTGTTTGTTAAGCTGCCTCTTTCTCTCAAACCGATTTTTCATTTGCTTTATGCTCTGGTATTCCTCCCAAACCTTCACTGCTTCATCGTCTATTTCAACAAATACATCCACTGTCTTAAAATGGTAAGCGTATAATTGAACCCGTATGTTAATCAATTAATTAGTATGAGATAATACACCAAAAACCTGGAGGTGTTTTATGTCACATAATCAATGGAAAGAGTTAATTGAAGAATACGAAAAAAGCGG
>JAEZUI010000060.1 GCA_023421115.1 Bacillota bacterium
CATTCCGAACACGGTAGTTAAGCTTCCCAGTGCCGATGATACTTGGATGGTGACGTCCCGGGAAAGTAGGTCGCTGCCAGATTTATATCAAAGCCTTATGGTTTATACCATAAGGCTTTGTTTTATTTGCGAAAACCAACCGAAAGCCAACCGAAAGCTAACCGAAAAGGTATTAGTGTTAGATATTTTCGGTCTTTTTACGGTGACCGAGGGAATAAGGAATTATATAATAAATTTACCAAATATAAGAAAGCTAATTAATAAGCAATTAATGAACCTTATAATAAAAAGGAACATAGTATGCATTTTAGAAACACAGTGGCTAAAGTCATATTAGTAAGCAAAATATTATGACTTAGGTCACTTACATAATAAAGATCAATGGGTTAATATAAACATGTCAAACAACAATAGGAAAAATTAGAAAGGAGTGGATTAAAAACATAAATAAATTTCATCTCATGTGAGATAAGCATTTTTTTAAGTATTATAATAAAAATAAGATAATGATACTGTAAAATAATTTTATTTAGAATGTTAATCATATCTATCAAAATGGCTATAGTTTTATGAAAGGTTAGTAATAATATTTAGTTATTAAGTAAGTGCTATTTAATGTATTTAAATGTGTGCTAATTTAATGACATACTATTTATAAAGTATTCTATGAAAGAGAGGTGAAAGAAAAAATATAACACTTAATATTTTCTGTAAGAAAAAAATTTAGTCTATGGATTGTGCTTTAAGAACATTGTAATGCTTGTAATTGATTAGTTTAGTAATAATACTTAAATTCATTTAAAAAGGGGCGAAAAAAATGTTAAAATCTATTTATGAAGGTACAAAAGTTAAGTTTATTTCGGGCTTATTAGCTTTATCAGTTGTCGCATCAGGTACATTTGTAGCACTAATTCCTACAAAAAGTAATGCAACAACATTACATCCAACTGGTGCTTTAATGGAAGAAGAGGTTCCTTCTTTTTGTGGTCCTGCAGCAACTATATATAACTATAATCTTCCTGAAAATTATGATATGTCATTTTATTACCCTCCAGTAGGGCACCAAGAGAGTCAAGGATCATGTGTTGCTTTTGCTACAGGTTATGCAGCACTTACTTACAAAAAAGCTTATGAGGTTGATTTTAACAGAACTAATAATAGATATGCTTATTATCAAGATACTAACAATATTTTTAGTCCTTCCTTTATCTATAATCAAATTCATGTAGATTATAGTCCAGGGGGTGGTGGAGCGTATGTTTCGCAAGCTATGGATCTCCTAAGAAATCAAGGATGTGCTACATTAGCTGAAATGCCATATAACGGTTCAGTATATAATTATTATACTCAGCCTACTACAGCTCAGCTTCAATCTGCAGCTAAAAACAAGATTTATAGTTGGGAATATATACGTAATGGGAATGTTAATCAAATGAAAATAAGATTGGCAGAAAATACCCCGATAGTCATATTAATACCTACATATCCTGATTTTGACGCACTTTCTAAATATAATGAAATATACGATGTTGCAGAAGGTACAGATAGAGGATCGCATGCAGTTTGCTTAGTTGGATATAGCGATGAAAAGCAAGCTTTTAAATTAATAAACTCTTGGGGAACAGACTGGGGTTTAGATGGCTATGGATGGATTAGTTATGATCTTATTGAAGATCTAGGTACAACTGCTTATACATTCCCAGTCGCTCCTGGAAACTTTAGAATGATTAACGGATCTGGTCTACAAATTGAATACGCATGGGATAAAATTTCAGATAGCAAATATGCAATTTATAGGAAACCTACTGAATCAAATGAGGAATTTACAAAATTTCTAGAAACCGGTACAAATAATAGAGTTAGCATTGTAACTCCAATTGGAAGTTATGATTATTGTGTTGCAATTGTTGACGATGACGGAAATAGGATATCTGGATATAGCAGGATATCTATAGCTGAAAGATTTGATAGTGCACCTACAAACTTTAAAGCAATTAACAGCAGTGGTTTATTAGTTCAATTTAAATGGACTAGTGTCCCAGATAAGACTTATGCTATATATAGAAGGCCAACTGGTTCAAATGAAGTGCCAACAAAGGTTATTGAAACGGGAACTAATAATGTGCAAACGATTACAACTCTTTTAGGAGATTATGATTATTGTGTAGCCTTTGTTGATAGTAATGGAAAGAGGACATCGTATTTCAGTAATTTTGTTAAAATATCAAAATAAATTGAGAACAGAAAAACCTTCTAGTTTATCTAGAGGGTTTTTTGTTCTTAATAAGGGATTATTGAATAGTTAGTGAGATATTTACTTAAAAATCTGTTGCACGAGGATATTAGCATTGAAGAAATTTATCGACACTAAATATATTTTGCATAAATTCACCATCACTCATACTTGCTATTTTTAATTTTAAAAAATAAAATAAAAAAAATACTTGAAAAGTTTATAATTATATAGTAGAATATTGAATGTTGTGACGTGGCATACGATGAAACAGGAGATTGCTACTAATAAGTAGGTAACTTTTGTGGAGAATGTCCGATTCTAAGAAACCGGGCGACAAGTCACTGTACATTTTGCGATGTATATGAACTGTGTATTAATATGTTTATTTTAGCCCAGGTTTTAACTGCCGTTTTGGCATGTTATTTATCCTGGGTTTTTATACAAGCAAGCAGGAAACACCCGGCATAGTGTACAGAGAACATCTTGTTGTACGTAACAAATTTAAGGAGGATTATGTATGGCAAACAAACAGAAAATCAGAATCAGATTGAAAGCATTTGATCATCAAGTTCTTGATCAGTCAGCTGAGAAGATAGTTGATACTGCAAAGAGAACTGGGGCACAAGTGTCGGGGCCGGTGCCGCTACCTACTGAAAAGGAAATTATAACAATATTAAGAGCTCCACATAAGTATAAAGATTCTCGTGAGCAGTTTGAAATGAGAACACACAAGAGATTAATCGATATACTGTTGCCGACACCTAAAACAGTAGATGCACTTATGAGATTGGATTTACCGGCTGGTGTTGACATCGAAATAAAGCTTTAATTAGCATTGCTTTCAAAATAAGGTCAAGTTCACTTTCGTAACGTATTATGCTGGTATGTAAGGGTGAACCAATAACCACAGGAGGGAAATTTAAATGAAGAAATTTATCTTAGGAAAGAAAATCGGAATGACACAGATATTTACTGAAGCAGGTTTATCTGTTCCGGTTACAGTTATTGAAGCAGGTCCATGTACTGTTATTCAAAAGAAGACAGTTGATACAGATGGATATGATGCAGTCAAAGTTGGATTTGTGGATGCAAATGAAAAGAGACTTAACAAGCCTCAAAAGGGTCAATTCTCAAAAATTAAAGTTGCACCAAAAAAGTATGTTAGAGAATTCCGTGCTGAAGACTTTGATAAATATGAAGTGGGTCAGGAAATAAAAGTAGCGGATATGTTTGAGAATGGTGAGAAAATAGACGTTACAGGAATTTCAAAAGGAAAAGGTTTTGCAGGTGTTATTAAGAGATACGGTCATGCAAGAGGTAAGGAAACTCACGGTTCCATGTACCACAGAAGAGTTGGTTCTATGGGTGCAAACTCCAACCCTGCAAGGGTTTTTAAAGGTAAAAAACTACCTGGACACATGGGTGTTGACAGAGTAACTGTTCAAAATCTTGATATAGTTCGTGTAGATGCTGAGAGAAACCTTTTATTGGTTAAAGGCGCCGTACCGGGTGCAAAAGGTGGTCTAGTTATAATAAAGAACACTGTAAAGTCAGGTAAATAGAAAAGGCGAAAGGAGGAAGTAAAATGCCAAAAGTTGATTTATATGATATGAGCGGTAAAGTAGTTGGTGATATAAATTTAAGCGATACTGTTTTTGGTATTGATGTTAATAAAGAAGTGGTTCATCAAGTTGTTGTGAACCAACTTGCAAATAAAAGACAAGGTACTCAGTCCACAAAGACAAAAAGCGAAGTTCGTGGCGGTGGCATAAAGCCATGGAAACAAAAGGGTACAGGTAGAGCAAGACAAGGAAGTATTCGTTCTGCACAATGGATCAAGGGCGGTATTGTTCTTGGACCAAAGCCAAGAAGCTACAGATACACACTTCCAAAGAAGGTTAAGAGACTTGCATTAAAGTCTGCACTTTCATCAAAAGTAAGTGAGAGTGAAATAATAGTTCTCGACAAATTGAACTTTGATGTGATAAAGACAAAGCAGATGGTAGAAGTTTTAAAGAATCTTAAAATTGAAGGTACTGCGGTAATTTTGATAGCTGATAAGAACGATAATGTTGAAAGATCAGCAAGCAATATACCAGGAGTCAAAACATTACTTGCAAATACTATTAATGTTTATGACCTAGTTAAGCATAATAAGCTTATAATAACAAAGGATGCTGTATCAAAGGTTGAGGAGGTGTACGCATAATGAGAATGGCTGAAGATATAATAAGAAGACCTCATATTACAGAAAAGAGTAATATGGAAGCAATGACTGGAAAGTACACCTTTATTGTTGATGTTAAGGCAACTAAGACTGAGATAAGGCAAGCAGTAGAGAAATTATTTAACGTTAGGGTTCTTAAAGTAAATACAGTTAATTGTGAAGGTAAGATAAAAAGAATGGGTGTTCATCAAGGCCCAAGAGCTGATTGGAAAAAGGCAATTGTTAAAATTGACACCAATCCAAAACCTGTTAAGTATCTAGCTAAAGGCGGTAAGGAAGATACTATAAACAGAAAGTACAAGACAAGTATCGAAGAATTTGGAGTAACTCAATAAGTATAATCTTATGAGGTAAGATTTATAAAGGAGTGAGAACACAATGCCTATTAAAAAGTATAATCCTACTTCTCCTGCAAGAAGGAATATGTCGGTTTTGACTTTTGAGGAAATTACAAAGAAAGAGCCAGAGAAATCTTTGTTAGAACCTTTAAAGAAACATTCAGGTAGAAACTCATATGGTAGGATTACTGTTCGCCACCATGGTGGAGGAGCAAAACAAAAATATAGAGTTATAGATTTTAAAAGAGATAAAGACGGAATAAAAGCTAATGTGTCAGCGATAGAATACGATCCAAACAGAAGTGCAAATATAGCATTATTAACTTATCTTGATGGAGAGAAAAGGTATATTATAGCTCCAGAAGGACTTAAAGTTGGGGATGTGGTTGAGTCCGGTGAAAATGCAGATATAAGACCAGGAAATGCGCTTCCATTGATAAATATTCCTGTAGGTTCGGTTATACACAATATAGAATTAAAGCCTGGAAAAGGTGCTCAGTTTGTAAGAGCAGCAGGTATATCAGCACAGCTTATGGCGAAAGAAAGTGATTATGCACAGATAAGACTTCCATCTGGTGAAGTGAGAATGTTCAGATTGAATTGTAAAGCTACTATTGGTGAAGTTGGAAACCATGATCATGAGAATGTTTCCATAGGTAAAGCAGGAAGAAAAAGATGGATGGGTATTAAGCCTACAGTTCGTGGTGTTGTAATGAACCCTTGCGATCACCCTCATGGTGGAGGAGAAGGTAAATCTCCTATAGGAAGACCTAGTCCGGTTACACCTTGGGGTAAACCTACACTTGGTTTGAAGACAAGGAAAAAGAAGAAAGCTTCCGATAAGTTTATTGTTAAGAGAAGAAATCAGAAATAATAGATTGTTCCTGGCATGAAAGTACCTAATTATTAGAGTACGAGCTGGACTCAAGAAGTAAATGAAAGGAGGACATGGCTTAATGAGTAGATCAATTAAAAAAGGGCCATTTGTGCATGCTAAACTTCTACAGAGAATAGAAGAAATGAATGCAAAGAATGAAAAAAAAGTTTTAAAGAGTTGGTCAAGAGCATCAACAATTTTTCCACAGATGGTTGGTCATACAATAGCTGTGCATGACGGAAGAAAGCATGTACCTGTGTATATTACCGAAGAAATGGTTGGACATAAACTTGGAGAATTTGCTCCAACAAGGACCTTTAAAGGACACGGAAACCATACTGAAAGGTCAACATCATTAAAGTAAAAGTTATTCTACAATGAAAGGAGGAATTCCAATTGGCGGCAAAAGCTAAAAAAGAACAAGCGGAACTTCTTGAAAATAAAGAAAATTTATTAGAAGTTTATAATTCAAAACATACAAAATCAAAAAAACCTGCAGTGCTTACTAAAGCTCAAAAGAAAGAGCTAGGTATAGGTAAGGATCAGGGAAAAGCGATTTTAATGTATGCAAGAATATCACCTAGAAAAGTTAAGATTGTAATGGATTTGATAAAAAATAAAAATATAGATGAGGCCTACGGTATATTGAGATACACTCCAAAAGCTGCTTCAGATATATTGTTCAAACTCTTAAGGTCAGCAGAGTCAAATGCTACAAACAATAACGGACTTAACCGTGACAATTTGTTCGTTGCAGATGGATTTGCAAATCAAGGACCTACATTAAAGAGAATTATGCCAAGAGCTCAAGGTAGAGCTAACAGGATTAAAAAAAGAACTAGTCACATTACGATAGTAGTTAAAGAAAGAAATTAATAGAAAAGGAGGGTGGATAATGGGACAAAAGGTTAATCCTCATGGACTGAGAATAGGTATTATAAAAGATTGGGATACCAAATGGTATGCTAATAATAAGAACTTTAGTGAATTTCTTGTTGAAGATTTCAAAATTAGAAAATTCATTAAGAAAAAATTATATTCATCAGGAATATCGAGAATTGAAATAGAAAGAGCTGCAAACAAGGTTAAAGTAAATGTAAATACTGCAAAACCAGGTCTTGTAATCGGTAAAGGTGGTGCAGGTATTGAAGAATTAAGAAAGCAGCTTGAAAAATTGACTCAGAAGAATATTTTGATAAACATTACTGAGATAAAAGTTCCTGAATTGGATTCTCAAATAGTTGCTGAGGGTATAGCATCTCAGCTTGAAAAGAGAATTTCCTTCAGAAGGGCAATGAAACAAGCAATGACAAGGTCAATGAAGCTAGGAGCTAAAGGTATTAAGACTCAAGTAGCAGGCCGTGTCGGTGGTGCAGAAATTGCGAGAACAGAACATTATCACGAAGGTACTATTCCTCTTCAAACACTTAGAGCAGATGTAGATTATGGATTTGCTGAAGCAGATACAACCTACGGAAAATTAGGTGTTAAGGTTTGGATATACAAAGGTGAAGTTCTTCCAGCTGTCAAAAGGGAAAGAAAGACGGAAGGAGGAGATAAATAATGTTAATGCCTAAAAGAGTAAAACGTAGAAAAGTACAAAGAGGTAGAATGAAAGGCATAGCAACAAGAGGAAATAAGGTTGTAAATGGTGAATATGGGCTTCAAGCTCTTGAACCTGCATGGATAACCAGCAACCAGATTGAAGCAGCCAGGGTAGCTATGACGCGTTTCATAAAAAGAGGAGGTCAGGTTTGGATAAAAATATTTCCTGACAAACCGGTAACATCAAAACCAGCAGAAACACGTATGGGTAGTGGTAAGGGATCCCCGGAATTTTGGGTGGCAGTAGTTAAACCCGGAAGAATCATGTTTGAGATTGCCGGAGTTCCGGAAGAAACTGCAAGGGAAGCGTTAAGACTTGCTATGCACAAACTTCCTGTTAAGTGTAAATTTGTAGCACGTGAAGATGAAGTGGGTGGTGAAGCAAATGAAAGCTAATGAGATAAGGGATAAGTCACAAGCTGAATTACAGAAGGAACTAGGGGAATTAAAGTCGGAACTGTTTAAATTGAGATTTCAACATGCTACCAACCAACTTGAAAACCCTATGAAACTTAAGGATGTTAAAAAGTCAATTGCTCGCATTAAGACAATAATGAGGGAAAGAGAGTTAAAAGGTATAGAGGTTTGATTAATACCTTGAAGGGAGGTAAACTCAATTGGAACAAAGAGGATTAAGGAAAACAAGAGTTGGTAAAGTTACCAGCGATAAAATGGATAAGACAATCGTTGTTAGCATAGAGAGTGCTGTTAAACATCCGCTTTACAAAAAGTTTATAAAGACGACTTATAAACTTAAAGCTCACGATGAAAAAAATGAGTGTAATGTTGGAGATAAAGTTAAGGTTATGGAGACCAGACCTCTTAGCAAAGATAAGAGATGGAGACTGGTAGAAATCATTGAAAAAGCACGTTAGTAATGATCGAAAGGAGGTTTAAGCCATGATTCAAGTGCAATCAACTCTTAAGGTTGCTGATAACACCGGGGCAAAGAGGCTAATGTGCATAAAAGTACTTGGCGGTTCAAAGAGAAAGTATGCTAATATCGGAGATGTTATCGTAGCTTCGGTTAAAGATGCAACACCCGGTGGTGTTGTAAAAAAAGGCGATGTAGTAAAATGTGTTATTGTTCGCTCTAAGAGAGGCGTTAGAAGAGTAGACGGTTCATATATAAAGTTTGACGAGAATGCAGCAGTTATAATTAAAGAAGATAAGAATCCAAGAGGAACACGTATATTTGGCCCTGTTGCGAGAGAATTAAGGGATAAAGAATATATGAAAATATTGTCCCTCGCACCGGAAGTATTATAAGGGAGGAGGCGGCTTACAGTGAACAGTAAAGTCCATGTAAAAAAAGGAGATACTGTTATCGTATTAAACGGTAAAGATGCAACAAAAAAAGGTAAAGTCCTTGCAGTTTATAATGATGATAGCAGAGTGTTGGTAGAAGGCGTTAATATTTCTACAAAACACAAAAAACCAAGGTCACAGACTCAGCAAGGTGGAATAATTCATCAGGAGTCACCTATACACAGCTCAAAAGTTATGCTTGTGTGCCCTAGATGCGGAAAGCCGACAAAAGTTGGTAAGAAAGTATTAGAGAGTGGCGAGAAAAACAGAGTGTGTAAAAAGTGTGAAGAGGTAATTGATACTATTAAGGAAGTAAAAAAGGGATAGAATGACTCTTTTTGAAAGGAGGTTTATAAATGCCAAGTTTGAAAGATAAATATAAAAATGAAGTTGCACCAGCGTTAAAAGAAAAATTCAAATATACAAGTGCAATGCAAATACCTAAGTTAGAAAAGATAGTTCTTAACATGGGTGTAGGCGATGTTAAAGAAAATGCTAAGGCATTAGATGCAGCTGCTAATGATATGGCTATTATTGCAGGTCAAAAGCCTATCATAACAAAAGCTAAAAAATCAGTTGCGGCTTTTAAACTGAGGGAAGGCATGAATATCGGATGTAAAGTTACTCTTAGAGGAGACAGAATGTACGAATTTGCCGATAGACTTTTAAATATAGCCTTACCTAGAGTTAGAGACTTTAGAGGTGTTCCTGGAAATTCTTTTGACGGAAGAGGTAATTATTCGATGGGAGTTAAGGAGCAACTCATATTCCCTGAAATAGATTATGATAAAGTTGAAAAAATAAGAGGAATGGATATCACTTTCGTTACAACGGCAAAGAATGATGAAGAAGCTAAAGAGCTTTTGAAACTTCTTGGAATGCCGTTTAGCCAGAGCTAAAGGAGGGATTAGAGCGTGGCAAAAAAATCGATGGTAATAAAGCAGCAAAGAGCACCTAGGTTTAAGACAAGAGCTTATAATAGATGTAAATTATGTGGAAGGCCACATGCCTATATCAGAAAATTCGGAATATGCCGTCTTTGCTTCAGGGAATTGGCTTACAAAGGTCAGATTCCTGGTGTTAGAAAAGCAAGTTGGTAGTAAAATTACGAAAGGAGGTTAAACATATGCAAGTGACTGATACAATAGCAGATATGTTGACCAGGATAAGAAACGCTAGTTCTGCAAAACATGTTACAGTTGATATACCAGCTTCTAATATGAAGAAATCATTAGCAAGTATTTTATTAGAAGAAGGTTTTATAAAGAGTGTTGAAGAAATTGCTGACGGTAAGCAGGGAATATTGAGAGTTTCTCTGAAGTATGCCGCAAATAAGCAAAATATCATCACAGGTATAAAAAGAATAAGTAAACCAGGTCTTAGAGTTTACGCAGGCAAGGGTGAAGTGCCTAAAGTACTTGGAGGTCTAGGTATAGCTATAATTTCTACTTCCAAAGGTATTATGACAGATAAGAAGGCTCGTAAGGAAGGCGTTGGCGGAGAAGTTTTAGCATTTGTATGGTAATTATAAATAAATAAATGTATAATAAATAACAAAATGTTATATAAGATTCTGAAAAGGGTTCCGATGAATTTCGGAGCTCACAATGTTAAGAACAGGAGGCAATAAGATGTCAAGAATTGGCAGAATGCCCGTGGATATACCGGCAGGAGTGGATATAAAATTAAAAGGTTCTACTCTAACTGTAAAAGGGGCAAAAGGAACTTTAGAAAATGAATTTCATAAAGATATGACAATTAAGATTGAAAATGGTAAGATATTAGTTGAAAGACCATCCGATGTTAAGGAGCATAGAGCTCTTCACGGTTTGACAAGGTCTTTGATAAACAACATGGTTACAGGAGTAACTCAGGGTTTTGAAAAAGCTTTGGACATAAACGGTGTTGGATACAGAGCACAAAAGCAAGGCAATAAATTAGTTCTTACTTTAGGATACTCTCATCCTGTTGAAATGGAAGAGCCTGCAGGAGTAACTGTTGAGGTTCCTGCACAAAACAAGATAATTGTTAAAGGTATAGACAAACAGGCTGTTGGAGAATTTGCTGCTAAAATAAGAGGTAAGAGATTACCTGAACCATATAAGGGCAAAGGTATCAAGTATGAAACAGAAGTTATAAGACGTAAAGAAGGTAAAACTGGCGGTAAAGGTAAGAAGTAAAAAGGAGTGAGACTAAATGATAATAAAACCTGGTTCTAATATAGCTAGAGTTAGAAAGCACGCAAGAGTGCGTAAAAAGGTAGTTGGAACAACTGAGCGTCCTCGTTTGAATGTATTTAGAAGTTTAAACCATATGTATGCTCAGGTTATAGATGATTCCACTGGCAAGACTCTTGTATCAGCTTCAACGCTGGACAAGGAAATTAAAGGTAAACTCAGCTTTTGTGGAAACAAAGATGCAGCAAAAGAAGTTGGCAAACTTGTAGCAACTAAAGCTGTGAATAGCGGAATCAAAAAGGTTGTATTCGACAGAGGTGGATATATATACCACGGACGTGTAAAAGAGTTAGCAGAGGCTGCTAGAGAAGCAGGCCTAGAGTTTTAGGAGAAGGAGGGAAAACAATTGCAACGTATTGATGCCAGTGTATTGGATCTGAAAGAAAAGGTAGTAAACATCGGTCGTGTTACTAAAGTTGTTAAGGGTGGTAGAAACTTCCGCTTTAGTGCTTTAGTTGTTGTTGGAGATGAAAACGGTCATGTAGGCGCTGGAATGGGTAAAGCTGCAGAAATACCCGATGCTATCAGAAAAGGTATAGAAGATGCTAAGAAAAATCTTATAAAAGTACCTTTGGTGGAATCAACTGTTCCCCATGAGGTGACTGGAGAATATGGTGCTGGTAGAGTATTAATTAAGCCAGCAGGCGAAGGTACCGGAGTTATAGCCGGCGGACCTGTAAGAGCGGTTCTTGAATTATCAGGAATTCGTGATATAAGGACAAAGTCTTTAGGATCAAACAATCCTATAAATATGGTGCAAGCTACTATTGAAGGACTTTCCCGCTTAAAAACTGTTGAAGAAGTGGCTAAACTCAGAAATAAAACTGTAGAAGAAGTATTAGGTTAGGAGGGGACTCTAGTGGCTAAGCTCAAAATTACTTTGGTAAAGAGTACCAATAAACTTAAGGAAAAACAGTTAGCTACTGTGAAAGCTTTAGGGTTGAGGAAAATAAGATCCGTAGTTGAGCAGCAGGATAATGCACAAATTAGAGGAATGATAAGAATAGTAGAACACGTTGTATCAGTAGAAGAAGTTTAAAAGGAGGTGTAATCCATGAAGTTGTTTGAATTACAACCAGCACCAGGCTCATCTAAAGCACCTAAAAGAAAAGGCAGAGGTGTAGGTACAGGTAATGGAAAGACTGCCGGCAAAGGTCACAAAGGACAAAATGCCCGTGCAGGAGGAGGAGTCAGACCTGGTTTTGAAGGTGGACAAATGCCTCTCTATAGAAGAATTCCAAAGAGAGGATTTAACAATAAGCTATTTGCGAAGGTTTATGCTGAAGTAAATGTTTCAGACTTAAACAAATTTGAAAACGGCGACGTTGTTACGCCAGAGTTATTGATAGAAAAAGGACTTGTTAAGAAGATCGTTGATGGAGTTGCAATCTTAGGAAATGGCGAGCTTAGTAAGAAACTTACTGTTAAAGCAGCAAGATTTACAAAGACGGCTTCAACGAAAATTGAGGCTGCGGGAGGAAAGGCCGAGGTGATATAATATGGGTGGAATGTTTGAAACTATAAGAAATGCCTGGAAAATTCCCGATTTAAGAAGAAAAATGTTCATAACTCTTATGATGCTTTTGGTTTTCAGGTTGGGATCTCATGTTCCTGTTCCTGGTATGGATCCGGAACAACTTAAACAGTTGGCTGGAAGCGGAACAATATTCGGATTCTTTGACATAGTATCAGGCGGTGCGTTTTCACAAGCCACAATATTTGCGATGAGCATAACACCATATATTAACTCTTCGATCATTATGCAGCTTTTAACCGTAGCGATTCCAAAGCTTGAACAACTTGCTAAGGAAGGCGAAGAAGGTAGGAAAATTATAGCACGTTATACAAGATACGGAACGGTAATTTTAGCATTTTTACAAGCTACCGGATTATATTTTGGATTAAGAGGTGCTGTTTTAGAACCTGGTATATTTTCATTTTTAACAATAACGTTATCTTTTACTGCAGGTACTGCATTTTTGATGTGGTTAGGTGAACAGATAACAGAGTATGGTATTGGAAATGGTATTTCACTTTTGATTTTTGGCGGTATAGTATCTAGAGCACCACAAGGCGCTTGGGCAATTTATTATAACTACCAAATGGGTAAGTTTGGTAGCAAGGGCATACTTGGGATTCTCGGTGTTACAGCAGTATTAGCTTTGTTCTTGTTAGTTATTGCACTTGTTGTATGGATACAAGAAGCGGAAAGAAGAATACCGGTGCAATATGCAAAAAGAGTTGTTGGTAGAAAGATGTACGGAGGACAAAGCACACATATTCCTATAAAGGTTAATTTGGCGGGCGTAATTCCGATAATATTTGCTATGTCTTTTGTAGCATTACCTTCAACTTTAGTATCTTTCTTTGCACCTACTGCAACTGGTCCCGTTTTGGACTATATAAGAAATATGCAGAGAAGAGTTGAAATATCTGTGTTGTCAGGCTTTTTGGTAATGTTTTTTACATTCTTCTATACTTTAATACAGTTCAATCCTATTGAACTTGCAAACAATATGAAGAAAAACGGTGGCTTTATTCCTGGTATAAGACCTGGAAAACCTACATCAGATTACATTACTAAGGTATTAAACAGAATTACATGGTTTTCAGCAATATTCCTTGCCCTAATTCAGGTATTTCCAGCTGTTCTTGGAGCTGTAACTAAAATTGATGGGGTATGGTTTGCAGGAACTAGTGCTTTGATCCTCGTAGGTGTTGCATTAGATACTGTTAAACAAGTTGAATCGCAGATGCTTATGAGACATTACAAAGGATTCTTAGAGTAGTTTTGGTACATTTGTAACACATTTTTATTACACCTCTTTCGAAATAATTGAAAGAGGGGAGACGTAGGGACTTGAAGTTCTGCAGTTTTTGTATTTTAGCAATGTGTTACAAAGTACTGTTACCTTGTAGAAGATGCTTTTGATTTATGCAGGGGTGCAGGGTGAATTTTTAACATTATAAAAGAAGTGAAATTTGTAATGTTAAAAATCACTTAGGAACCGCTTAGAATTAAATTTTGTTTTTAATATTGTAAGAATAGAAAAATAGATTTTTAGATATTAAGGGCAGAGGATTAGTTTTATATGTTCCTTAAATAAAAATGTAGCATGGTATTTTTGGAGGCTGTTATGAAAGTTGTTTTGTTAGGTGCCCCAGGTTCGGGAAAAGGGACACAGGCAGTATGTATTTCGGAGTGGTACAAAATTCCTCATGTATCTACTGGAGATATATTTAGAAGCAATATAAAGAATAGTACCGAGTTAGGTAAGAAAGCTAAAGAATATATTGACAAAGGGTTACTTGTACCCGATGAGTTGACAATTGATATAGTAAGAAACAGACTTATACAGTCTGATTGTAAAGAAGGATTTATACTCGATGGTTTTCCTAGAACTGTTAATCAAGCAGAAAAGCTCGATGAGATATTTAAAGAGATGGGGGCTAACCTCGACATCGTGTTGAATTTAGAAGTCGAAGATAGTCGAATCATAACAAGGATGGGTGGCCGAAGAGTTTGTACAAAGTGTGGAATGAGTTATCACATAGAGTTCAATCCACCAGCAGAGGAAAATGTTTGTAAGAATTGTGGTGAAACAGTTGTTCAACGAGAAGACGATAAGGAAGAAACCGTACTTCAAAGACTTAAAACTTACCACAAGCAAACCGAGCCTCTAATAGAGTATTATAAGAAAGATAAAAAACTTGTCACTGTTAAGGGGCAAGATAATATCGAGGAAACTACGAGCTATGTAAAAAAAGCTTTAGGTGGAATATAAATGATATCTATAAAATCAAAGAATGAAATAGATTTAATGAGAAAAGCTGGCGAAGTTGTGGCTCTTGCTCATAAGAAGATTGAAGAGGTTATAAAGCCTGGGATAACAACTGCTGAACTTGACAGAATTGTGGAGGAAGTAATAAGAAAGAATGGTGCAAGTCCATCATTTAAAGGTTATAAATGTCCATACCCAGACGGAATAGATTATCCTTCAAGTATATGTGCATCAGTAAACAATGAAGTTGTACATGGCATTCCAGGTTTAAGGGAATTAAAAAATGGCGATATTATAAGTATTGATATTGGCGCATGTTTAAACGGATTTCATGGTGATGCTGCAAGAACTTTTGCTGTCGGTGAAATATCGCAGGAAGCTCAAAAACTTATAGAGGCGACAAAGCAAAGCTTCTTTGAAGGTATAAAGAATGCAGTAGAGGGAAATAGGATAGTTGATATTTCTTCTGCTATTGAGAGCTACATAGTTTCTTTTGGCTATACAGTTGTCAGGGAATATGTAGGGCATGGTATTGGCAGGGAAATGCACGAGGAACCCCAAATACCAAATTACCGTAGCAGGGAAAGAGGTCCTAGGTTACAACGAGGTATGGCACTAGCTGTAGAACCTATGGTTAACGAGGGCACCTACAAGGTCGAACTTCTTAACAATAAATGGACAGTTGTAACTGCAGACGGTAAGCTTTCGGCCCACTATGAGAATACAATAGCTCTTACGGAGAATGAACCGGTGATATTAACATTATTAGACTAAGGATCTAAGCAATAAACAGAGGTGAAGGAAATGAACTTAACCCTTGGGCAGGTAGTATATTCGAAGGCTGGCAGGGATAAAGGCAAAAAATTTATTGTTATTGATATTATAGATGAGTTATATGTAATGATATCAGATGGAGACCTTAGAAGAATTGAAAATGCAAAGCGTAAAAAGCAGAGGCATTTAGAAATTACCGAAGAAATTGTTTTTCCGATAAGTGAAAAGCTGGAGAAGAAAGTTAGAGTTTCAAACTCTGAAATACGAAAGGCCTTGATAGAACAAAATGAGGCGAATCAAGAAGAGGTATAATCTAGCTTAATAAATGGGTTTCAAAGCAGGTAAGGAGGGATTTGAGTCTTGTCAAAGGAAGATGTTATTGAAGTTGAAGGAAAAGTAGTAGAGGCATTGCCAAATGCAATGTTTGAAGTGGAACTTGAAAATGGTCATAAAATATTGGCCCATATCTCAGGAAAGCTGAGAATGAATTTTATCAGGATTCTGCCGGGAGATAAGGTTACACTTGAGTTGTCTCCTTATGATTTGACCCGAGGCAGAATAACTTGGAGAGCAAAGTAGTTTTTAAAAGTCAAAAGATTTTGTAAAATGAAATTTTAGATTTTTATAGTCAGATGTATATTATTTCTCGAAATAGGATTTAAAATGTAAGTATTTTTCGAGAAAAATATAGGAGGAGGATTGAAGATGAAAGTAAAACCATCTGTTAAAGTTATTTGTGAGAAATGCAAAATAATCAGAAGGAAAGGCAGAGTAATGGTTATCTGTCAAAATCCTAAGCATAAACAAAGACAAGGTTAAATATTTCAGATGACAGTTGACAATGGGCAGTACTTATCGTTAAATATAATATAGACTGTCTTTTGTCAACTGTCATCAACATTGCAAAAATAACATACAGGAGCGGCTGCACAATATAAATTTTTTTCGCATTTGATAAAAATTAAGTATTTGTGTCCTGGATTGTTTATTTGATATATTTAATTTTAAAATTACAGACTGTTTTGCATAGTAAGATATTACGCAAATTTATGGAGGTGTAAAGAAAGATGGCACGTATTGCCGGAGTCGACTTACCCAGAGAAAAAAGGGTAGAAATAGGATTGACTTATATCTTTGGAATTGGCAGAACATTGTCAAATAAGATATTGTCAAAAACAGGAATTAATCCTGACACAAGAATTAGAGATTTGACTGATGATGAGATAAACAAGTTAAGAGAAACAATTGATAAGGAATATAAAGTTGAAGGTGACTTAAGAAGAGAAGTGTCACTTAACATCAAGAGGTTAATGGAAATTGGCTGTTATAGAGGTAGAAGACACAAAATGGGTCTACCGGTAAGAGGACAGAAAACTAAGACAAATGCAAGAACAAGAAAAGGACCTAAGAGAACTGTTGGAGCACAAAGAAAGAAATAGTTAAAGGAGGTTGGCGATTTTAATGGCAGCTAAATCAGGTGGTAAAAGAACCACTAGAAAAAGAAAAGAACGTAAAAATATTGAGCGTGGCGCAGCGCATATACGCTCCACATTTAATAATACAATAGTTACTTTGACCGATGTATCGGGAAATGCCCTTTCTTGGTCAAGTGCCGGAAGTCTCGGCTTTAGAGGCTCAAAAAAGAGTACACCCTTTGCAGCACAAATGGCTGCAGAAACAGCAGCAAAAGGCGCTATGGAACATGGTCTTAAGCAGGTTGAAGTTTATGTTAAAGGTCCGGGTTCAGGTAGAGAAGCCGCTATAAGAGCTCTGCAAGCAGCAGGTCTTGAAGTAAGTCTTATAAAGGATGTTACTCCAATTCCTCACAACGGTTGCAGACCGCCTAAGAGAAGAAGAGTTTAATATTGACAATAGTACGTAAAAATATTTAGTAGAAAAATATGTTTCTACAAATCAATACTCGTTGGAGGTGTAAAATTAAATGGCAAGATATACCGACGCATCTTGCAGACTTTGCCGTAGGGAAGGCGAAAAACTTTTCCTAAAAGGGGAAAGATGCTATACAAATAAATGTTCGGTGTCTAGAAGAGCATATGCTCCCGGACAACACGGACAGGGCAGGAAGAAATTATCAGAATACGGTATTCAGCTTCGTGAAAAACAAAAAGCAAGAAGATATTATGGAGTTCTTGAAGGTCAGTTCAGAAAATATTTTGAAATGGCAGTTAGGAAAAAAGGAGTTACTGGAGATAACTTGCTTCAATTGTTAGAATTAAGGCTGGATAATGTAGTTTATAGATTAGGTCTTGCTACATCTAGACCGGAAGCAAGACAATTAGTTAGACATGGTCACTTTACAGTTAACGGAAGTAAAGTTGATATACCATCATATTTGACTAAGTTAGGTGATGCTATAGCTGTAGTTGAAAAAAGCAAATCATCTCCAAAAATAAAAGCAATTGCTGAGAACACTGCTGGAAAAGCTATTCCAAAGTGGCTTGAAATGGATGCGGAGAACCTTACTAGTAAAATAGTTGCTCTTCCATCAAGAGAAGATGTTGATTTACCTTTGAAAGAAAACCTTATAGTTGAATTATACTCCAAGTAATAAAGATAGGAATGGATTGAGAAATGTAATTTTGTGTTTCATCTTTCCATATAATAAGTATTAAGTGTACTTGCTTGGTTCAGCAACTGAGGATTCTTAAGTTCAGGGATGTAAGTTCAATATATGGTTTGCTTAGAGATAAAGAATATTGAATCAGTTGCCCTCAAAAAAATAAATTTGTTATAAAAGGAGGGTTTTTGATGATAGAGATTGAAAAGCCTAAGATAGAATGTGTGATTTCGAGCGAAGATAACACTTATGGCAAATTTGTAGTTGAGCCTTTAGAGCGTGGATATGGTATCACTCTTGGTAATTCATTAAGAAGAATATTACTTTCGTCTTTACCTGGTATTGCCGTAACTTCTATTAAGATTGACGGTGTATTGCATGAGTTTTCAACAATACCTGGTGTAGTAGAAGATGTAACAGAAATTATTCTTAATATAAAAGGCCTCTCTTTAGAGCTTCATGGAGAAGGACCTAAAGTTGTCTATATTGATGCTGACGGAGAAGGAGATATAACGGCTGCAGATATAAAAGCAGATGCAGAAGTTGAAATTTTGAATCCGGAACACAAAATAGCAACACTAAGTGGAGATCATAAGCTTTACATGGAGCTTACGCTTGATAGAGGACGAGGCTATGTTTCTGCAGAAAAGAATAAGCATCCGGGACAGCCAATAGGTGTTATACCTGTTGATTCCATTTATACTCCGGTTACTAAAGTAAATTATACAGTCGAAAATACTCGTGTCGGACAGGTCACAGACTATGACAAATTGACACTTGAGGTATGGACTAACGGAAGTATAAAACCAGATGAGGCAATTAGCCTTGGTGCAAAGATAATGAGTGAACACTTAAATCTGTTCATTGATTTATCAGATAATGCAAAGAACGCTGAAATCATGGTTGAGAAGGAAGAGACCAAGAAAGAAAAAGTTCTTGAAATGACAATCGAAGAGCTTGATTTGTCAGTCAGATCATACAACTGCTTGAAGAGAGCAGGAATAAATAATGTTGAAGACCTTACAAACAGGACTGAAGAAGATATGATGAAGGTTCGTAATCTTGGAAGAAAGTCCTTAGAAGAAGTCTTTAACAAACTTAAAGCATTAGGTTTGGCCTTAGCTCCAAGCGAAGACTAACCAAAAAAAATAAGTCAACAAGATTTGTTGTAAAGGAGGTATAAGAATGCCAGGGCAAAGAAAATTAGGGCGTGCTACTGACCAAAGAAAAGCAATGCTTAAAGGTTTGGTATCGTCTCTCTTTGAAAATGGTAAAATTGAAACTACCGAGGCTAGAGCCAAGGAAGTTAAAAATATTGCAGAAAAGCTTATTGCATTAGCAGTCAAAGAATGCGATAATTTTACATCAAAGCAAGCTAAAGTAAGTGCAGTTAAACTTGACCCCAAAGGTGCTAAAATTACCAATAAGGTAACTTCGAAAAATGGTAGAACTTACTTCGTTAATGAGAGGGAAGTTAAGACCGATATGGTTCAAGTAGATAATCCTTCAAGGCTCAGTGCAAGAAGAAGAGCTATGAATTGGTTCTACAAGATCAAGGATTCCGAAGGAAAAACAATTAGTTTAACTAATAAGCTGTTTGATGAAATTGCTCCAAAGTACAAGGATAGAAATGGTGGATATACGAGGATTTATAAATTAGGTCCAAGAAAAGGCGATGGAGCAGAAGTCGTAATATTAGAGTTTATATAATACGAACTGATGAGGGATTAGGTGGAATTGTTATCCACGCTAATCCCTTTTTACATACACTTTCGAATAAAGCAAAAGAGAAAAAAACTTTAGATTTTCAAATACGCAAAAGCTAAAAATAGAAGAGGTATGCGAATGGCAATCGGTATGATTAAATTTGATAATACAGAATACAAATATAAAAATCATGATGAAATAGAGACAAGACCAGCTGTATCTAAGCTCAATATAAAGATTGAACAAGGACAGTTTGTTGTCGTTATAGGCAAAAATGGATCAGGAAAGTCAACTTTTGCACGTCTTATGAATGCACTTATCCTGCCAACAAACGGTGCTGTTTATATATGCAACTTCAATACTTACGATGAAGCACATCTATGGGATATAAGGCAGTCAGTAGGTATGGTATTTCAAAATCCCGACAATCAAATAGTAGCAACTTCTGTTGAAGAGGATGTTGCTTTTGGTCCTGAAAATTTGGGTATTCTATCTAGTGAAATAAAAGTTAGAGTAGAACAATCACTAAAGGCAGTAGGAATGTTTGAATATAAGAAATCTGCACCTCATAAGCTATCTGGAGGACAAAAACAGAGAATTGCAATCGCAGGTATACTTGCAATGAAACCACAGTGTATAATATTAGATGAAGCTACATCCATGCTTGATCCATCTGGAAGAAAAGAGGTTTTGGAAGTTTTAAAGAAGCTAAACTTTGAAGAAAATATTACTATTATACATATAACTCATCATATGAATGAAGCTGTTTATGGAGATAGGTTGGTTATTATAGATGAAGGTAAAATAGTTAAAGATGATGTGCCCAAAGAGGTTTTTTCTGATGTGGAAGGGCTCAAAAGTTTAGGGCTTGATGTTCCACAAGTCACTGAACTATTTTATCAATTAAAAAATGAAGGTATTGAACTACCACTCAATATTATTGATGTTGATGAAGCAGTAGAGATACTTAGAAATCATTTGCTTTAAGTAAGATTAAATCTTCCTCGTACTTTTTGATATCCAATAAACTACGCCCTCGTTTATTTCTTAGGGATGACGAAAATAACTTTTTATTCTCATATTTTGAAAACATTATCAAATCAAGGTTTTTCTTTATCTCAGAGTTGGAACTTATATTTAATCGTACATTAACAGTTTGCGCATATGAATTCTAGTTTATCATTTCCTGTTTTCATATTAAAATCATTTGGAGTTGACTCTAAATAGTATTAATGTATTGACAGAATACGAAATAATATAATATATTAACATAAAGGATTTTTTTACATGCACTCTCAGTAAGGTAGTTAAAAAACTTTGAAATTGCCATTTCAAAAGATTGATTTACATTTTTTGCATAGCAAAATAATGTTTTTATGTTTGGTAGCTTTAAAAGCTTCCATGATGGGCTTTGTGCCCTAAATAATGAATAGGTTATTTTTTTGAAGGGGTCTAAATAAATTACATTCATACTGAAGAGGCTTATAACTTTATACAACATTTTTAATTGCCAACTGTAAAATACCTATTGTGTTGTCTATTCTGTTGAAAAAACTTTGTATTCTTCATCAAATAATTATTAATATCGGGAAGGTATGGAATATGTTTATAGATAGCGGGATAAAAGACAAATTATGCGAAGATGCTTTATCAATATTATTTTCAGAAAACTACGAAAGAGTATATAGGCTTGCACTATCTCTTACCTCTGATGAAGAATTATCAAAAGATATAACTCAAATAACTTTTACACGGGCTTTTGAAGGATTAAGTAAATTAAAAGACAAAACAAAATTTAGTGCATGGGTTTGCGCTATAGCTGTAAATGTATCTAAAGATATGCTAAGAAAAAAAATAAATAATAGAAATAGGATTATTTCTTTATATGATAAAAACGGAAATATACAGAACTATTTACAAGATATAGTTGATTTTGATAATATAGAAGAACAGTATGAAGCAATGGAAATGATAAAATATATATTTAACTATATTAATACTCTCGATATAGAAGAAAAACAAATTGTGCACCTTAAATATTTTGAAAACTATACATATTCTGAAATAGCAAAACATATGAAAATGAAGCAAAGTACCATAGGAATGAAATTACTAAGAATAAAAGAGAAAATTTCAGATAAAATTAAAAAAAATTTTGATAAAAAGGAATTAAGCAAAAATGGGTAAAAAGTGGAAAACTATCAAGGATGACACTGACTCGTTAATTGAAATAGCATATAAAGCTAAATATAATAACGTAATGTGTCCGCCAAAAGAAGAAGTTTGGTCAAAAGTTAAAAAGAATTTAACAAAAAACCGGAGAAATTCCATTAAGAAAAGAAGTTTTACAGCAGCAGCACTTTTATTAGTTTTAACAGGCATTTTCTTTGTCTCAAATTCAACATCGGTTGGTGCTCTTACAAGCAAAATAATAAAAAGTATTATCAATATTACAGAGGATACTTTTAATGTACGTAAAAAAGTTGATATTAATAGTGGATCGGATAATATAAATATAGAATTTGATGATCCTAGGCTAGAAGAGACTCAGAATAAAATACATTTTGATATGAGTGTTCCCCGATATATGCCGAATGATTATCGCCTGGAAAATATAAAAGTGCTAAATGATAATAAAGAGCAAGAACATGTATCTTTGTGCTACATCAATGGCAAACAGCCTTCTGAAAGAGGATTTATTCAAATTGATCAGGAAAGTAATCCTGATGGCACAAGTATTAGTTTAAATGTATTAAGAGAAGCTGATACCCAAATGAAAGAGATAAAAATCGATGGGCTAGAATATGTACTGTTCATTTATAGTAATGGATTTTGTAAGATTATGTGGGATAAAGGTAATATAAGTTATATGATAAACGGAAAGATTAGTGAAGGAGAGATAATAAAGATCGCTGAGTCCATGAAATAGGGTGTACATCTGTACACCCTATTTCATGGAACATATATATATGATGAAGTAGATTGAGTTGTGTCTGTTTGGGATCCATATTTAGCATAGTGTACAGCCCGGGTTCTATAATAATTTCCGCTCTGAAAAGAAGACGAGGCATCTTCCGCTAAACTTGTTGTATTATAATCATAAAATGTCCAACTGCTAATATCTACCCATTTTTGCCCATCCCATCTCTGCAGATAAAGAGTTAGCCTCATTTCATCCATAAAGTTATTAGCATTTTGTTTGCCACTCAAATATAATGACATATTCTGGTTGTTAGAAATTTTACAACTCCAGTCAGTGAGAAGTGCACTTTGTATGGAAGTTCTTGATTCTGTTTCAACAACATCGCTGCTACCACTATTCTCGACTAAACTTTCAATACCTTCTGATGGTTTGGATGGTTCTACTTTTTCAGTTTTTGCGTAAGTTACTTGGTTAAAGAAAAGAATTAAAAGCAATGCACAAAAAACAGTCTTGATACTTTTGCTCATATCATCCACCATTCCTTTCATTGTGATTAAGAATATGTAGTAACATTACATGTTAGAAATGTTATTTAACCTCCTTTCTTTGTAGGAGTAAATTACATTTGTATAGCAAAATCAATCAATGATTATATAAATATACAATTTGAATTTGGGTTTTCTAAACTCTTCTGAAATTAAGACTTCTTTTTTGAACTCAGATGTTTATTCACAGAATTTAATAAGATAAATTTGTTATATAAATAAAGACTGTTAAAAGTTTAAAATATCACAAAAAAATTAAAAATATATTAAAATTATTTTAGTTTTTTTTGTGATATTTTGCTGTCATATATAGTCTTATATTGTAGAGTTGAAAATACTATTGATTTTCTTGTAATTCAGTATTAAATCAACTTGTATTATTACTGTATTTGGTATATACACTAAAATTCACAAAATAATTTGCCTATAGGTTACTAGTTTTATAATTTTTAAGGGTATCAGCAGTTTTTCGCAAACTTTGCAGAGTAAAAACAAGTATCTTGAAATTATAGATTATGATAGGCATTTGTGTGTAATAAAGTGTTTTACATTTTTATGGGTTATAAAAACTTCAAATAGGCCAGACTTTAGAAGCGTAGACAGATCTAAAAAACTGCTGATATCTGTTATTTTCTTTATTTAAATTAATGGCTTCAATAACTATAGATAATGAATACAAAAGTTAAATCTATAGCACTTAAACGTTATCTAAGTTAGATGCAGGAACTTTCTTTAAATTTAGTTTTAGAGTTTTTCATCTATAGCACGTTAAATTTTATACATAAGGAGTCTTTCAATATGCAAACTAAGATACTTGATGAATTGTTTTCTAAAATCACTAATGAGACAAAAGTAATTGATGTAGCGTACCATGAGATAGTAGACGGGGGATTGGACCCTATTCATAAAACTGAAACTTCACTACTTGGTATAGAAACCTGGAAAAGTGAGCATAAAAAAAATCCTGTTTATATTGAACATACGCCTATACTTAAGGAAATTGTTACCGAAAAGAAACCTGTGTCAATAATGGATACTCATAACGATAGCAGATCGGCAAATGAATTTTTCTTCTTTGGTATTCAAAGTATTCTAATTATCCCAGTAATAAAAGATAATATAGTAGCAGGTATAGTTGTGGTACCGTCTATTAATAGCCCTCATATCTTTACACAAAATGAAATTTCAAACTGTATTGAACTTGTAAATTCTTATATGCCCAAATACCTTAATAGAAGTACATGCGTAGAAGGTGGGAAAAAAAACAGTTTAGCAAATAATATATTGAGCTTTTTAAAACAAAATGACGTAGACTTTGTATTCGGTATACCTGCTGGTACTGTAAGTCCGATATTTGATGCTATGAACGATGTTCATATTAAGCCTATTATTACAAAGAATGAAGGTGGTGCAGCATATATGGCTGCCCGATATGCCAGTGTATCCAAAAAACTTGGGGTTTGTATTGGAGCAGGTGGTGTTGGCGTAAATAATATGATAAATGGTATTGCTGATGCTATGAGGGCAAAGTCTCCAGTATTGCTACTTTCAGGTTATGTAAACCGAAAGTTTATAGGAAAAGGAGCTTTGCAGGAACTAGATACAGAGCATATCTTAAAGCCAATTACGAAATATAGTAAAACTATAATGGATGAGAAATGCGTATTAAACGAACTTGAAAAAGCTGTTCGTATAGCTTTGACTCCACCTTGTGGGCCTGTTCATTTGTCTATACCTCTAGATATACAATTGTCTGAATCAGTTGAAAGTATTCCAGGTAGGATAACTATTCCACCAAAAAACTATAGGGATAGTATAGCAGATTTAAATAATGCAGTTTCAACTATATCCAGAGAAAAATTTGGTATAATAATGGTTGGAAAAGGGTGTAGAGGTTTATCAAAGCAAGTAATGGAACTTAGTGAACATTTGCAGTGGCCTATAATTGTAACGCCGGAGGGAAAAGGTGTGGTTCCAGGTACTTTTCCTCTGAATCTTGGAACCTATGGCTATTGTGGATCAGATGCTGCAGTTCAGTATGTACAGAGTGATATGGCTACCTGCATATTGATTATAGGCTCAAGCCTTGGTGAATGTTCTACCTGTAA
Organism: Bacillota bacterium; assembly: GCA_023421115.1. Lineage (GTDB taxonomy): Bacteria > Bacillota > Clostridia > Acetivibrionales > Acetivibrionaceae > Acetivibrio. Next base: position 25,246 of record JAEZUI010000060.1, read on the forward strand.
TTTCAGTGATAATCTTACAAAAGGCAGAAAAACAATCCATGTTGACTTGGATATCAGAGAATTAACAAAAGTATATGATACCGATATTAATATAAACTGTGATATAAAGGATGCAATTTCATTTATATTAAATAATACATCAAAGTCTATCAATTCATTTAAGAGGCCAGATTTAAACCTTCCTTACAATAAGAATCATGAAGGGCTTTCTATAAGGTTGTTTATAGAACAAATAACCAAAATTCTGCCACCTAACACTTTTTACCTCTCTGATTTGGGAGAATATATGAATTTTGTGTTCAAATACCTTGAGATACCTGAAGAAGGGGATTTTGAAATCAACTTGAACTATGCAGCAATGGGTTCAGGTTTAGCCGGTGCAATTGGTGTACATTATGCATATAATAATAGGCCTGTTGCAGTATTTGCCGGTGATGGCTCATTTTATATGAATGGCTCCGAAATAATTACAGCAAAAGAGTATAACATACCTATTATATATATTATCGTAAACAACGCGATGCTGGCATATGTTGAACATGGTCATCAATTTTTGTATGGAAGAGTTTTAGATGGTTTCAAGAGCCATAGAATTTCTATTTCAGATATGATGAATAGTATTGGCATAAAAGCTATTACTATAGAAAAAATTGAAGAAATGGATAAAATAAAAGACTTTATTAGCAATATCAATGAACCCTGTGTTATTGAATTAGTGACGGATGGAAGTGAAAAGGCTCCAATTATGGATAGGTTAAAGGCACTAAAATAAGATTGATTTTTGCACAACTTTTGTTTTTATATGCAGAAAATATTCTAAGCTTCTTTTTAATATAAAATTCAACAAGGACTACATAAAGTTCACAATCTTAGGTTGACTTTGCAATTCGACACCTTTTGTAATAAGTCTAATAACCAAAAAGCCTATAATTAAAAGGAGGATGCACTATGGTTCAGGTCAAAGATTTAAAAGGATTATATGAGATTAAGTTTGATTCTACTAGACGTATCTCTTACGAAAAAAATATAGGGTTTTGGCGTAAAGAGGACCTAGAAAGGTACCACGATGAATATGTAAAAAAAGTATCCAATGAATTTAATGGAAAGCCGTGGGCGATATGTTGTGATCTGAGGGAGTATAAAACTTCCAGTATAAATGATGAAATGAATCAACATGTACAATGGAAGGTAAATTCAGGAATGTGTTGTGCTGCAATAATTGTTAGCGATCCTATTGTAAAAATGCAATTAAACAGGGCTTCAGGAGGCAAATATCCACAAATGGCATTTACCTCTCAGCAGGAAGCGGAGGATTGGTTAAAGTCAAAAGGTTTTTAGGTATTTATAAAAAATGTTTTGAATGATAAAATTCCCTTAGTGTATACAGGTTCATACACTAAGGGAATTTTTACAAATCAACTATTTAGGCCATTTCAAAAAATAACTAAACGATAATTAAGACACAAAGCCCATCATGAAAGCTTTCAAACAGAGGAACATTATTTTGCAGTGCAAAAAATGTAAATCGGATTTTTTGAAATGGCGATTGCAAAGTTTTTTTTTGGAATCACCTTAAGCTAACTTATATAGTTTTAGTGCTTTTTAATATCCAGTAACCTGCATCTTTATTTATTACTTCACAGTTTCCGTATATGGATTCTAGTTTGTCAAAAGCCGATTTTGCTCCTTGTTTTTTCTGAATAACCAGATATATCGAACCATTGGTATTTAAATATTCTATACTTTGTTCAAAGATTGGGTATATAACTTTTTTTCCGGTTCTTATAGGGGGGTTGCTGACAATTGCGTCAAACTTTCCAACAACATTTGTAAAACCGTCGCTTTGTATTGCTTTCGCATTATTTGCATTGTTAAGTTTTATGTTCCGGTTTGCCAAATCTACTGCCCTTTCATTTATATCAATCATTGTAACCTTAGCAGATGGATTTAGCTGGGATAATGAAATACCTATTACACCGTAACCGCAGCCTATGTCAAGAATTTCCCCGGTAATATGCGGCGTTGAATTTATAAGAAGATCACTTCCAAAATCTACTCTTCTTTTAGAAAAGACCCCCGAGTCTGTAATAAGTTCAAGTTCAATATGTTTAACTTTAAAGCTTATTTTGTTTTCAGCGTGTGAAACATTTGGATTTTGTGAATAATAATGTTCCATTTGAATTTCCTCCTAAAACTATAAAAATAATTAAATTTTTCTCGAAAAAATCTCATATTTATCGCTGAAATTTTCGGGAAATCATGTACGTCTGCTTATTGAACCCAAAATCTAAAGATATGGTACCAATTAGAATTCAAGCTATAAAAATATTGTTTGATTTATTGCTTTGAAGTATGCTATAGATGAAAAACTCTAAAACTAAATCAAAAGGATGTTTTTCTTCTAAATTATATAACACAAAATTGAATAGTCAAATATTAATTTTAAATCAATGGAATTGGAGTCTTGAAGTAATGAGATAAAAAGTGTATAAATATTATGATATGGTAAAAGAACAAGTGGACTACTTATGATAGATTTATAAAGTTCAGAAAAAGTTAAGTGGAATTGTATTCGGAGGCAAAATGTTAATTAAAGTAGAGAAGCTTTCATATGTTTACATGAAGGGAACACCCTTTGAGAAAAAGGCATTAGACAATATAAATATAGATATAGTTGATGGTGAATTGTTGGGGATAATTGGGCATACCGGCTCCGGTAAATCAACACTTGTTCAACATATGAACGGAATACTTAAACCTACCTCCGGTAAAGTATATCTTGATGGCAAGGATATAACGGATAAAAGTGCAAGAGAGCTTAGAAATCAGGTGGGAATTATTTTTCAATACCCTGAACACCAGCTGTTTGAAGAGACAGTATTTAAAGATATAGCTTTTGGACTTGAAAGAAGAGGTTTTGAAGAGGCTGAAATAGAGGTAAGAGTCAAAAGAGCTTTAAATACAGTCGGACTTTCAGAGGAATTTTTAAAAAAGTCCCCCTTTGAACTTTCGGGTGGACAAAAGAGAAGAGTGGCTATTGCTGGGGTTTTGGTTCTCGAACCTAGAATACTTGTGCTGGATGAGCCTACTGCCGGGCTTGATCCAAGGGGAAGAGATGACGTATATACAATAATTTCAAACCTTCACAAGCAGCTAAATATTACTGTTATTTTAGTATCCCATAGCATGGAAGATATTGCGAGGATAGTAAATAGGGTTATAGTTATGAATAGAGGAACTATAGAGATGGATGGATCACCCATACAGATTTTTAAACAGTCAGTCAGGCTTGAGGAAATAGGATTATCAGTACCTCAAATCACTTATTTGATGAGAAGGCTCAATAAATATTTACCCGGATTAAACGAGGACGTTTTTACCGTTGCAGCTGCAAAAGATGAAATAATGAAATACATATCGCAGCGAGAGCTAAAATCAAAGTAGCAGGTTCCTTTAGATAAGCTTAGGGACTATAGATGAAAAACTCTAAAACTAAATTTTAAAGGAAGTTTTTCATCTAAATTAGATAACGTTTAAGTGCTATATAAATTTAACTTCAGTGTACATTATATATATATAATCAAAAATTACGATAGTAATATTAGGGTGGAATGAATGATTAAAGATATAACATTAGGTCAATATTTTCCCGGCGAATCAATTATACATAGATCAGACCCAAGAGTAAAAATTGTGTTGACAATAATACTTATGATAACATTAATGGTAATTGAATCGTATACAGCATTTTTGTTTTACGCAATATTGAGTTTTGGGGCTGTTTTTACGTCTAAAATACCAATAAGGTACACTTTAAAAGGGCTTAAGCCAATTATGTTTATTATTGTTTTTGCTGCACTAATGAATATATTTTTTACACCCGGGACAGCGATTTTTAGTTTTAAATTTATAAGGATAACATATGAGGGAATTCAATTAGCAACAAAAATGGGACTTAGGCTAGCTTTGCTTGTTATCAGCACTTCACTACTTACTTTGACAACAACTCCCATAGCATTAACTGATGGGCTTGAAAGATTATTCGAACCTTTAAAGCATATTAAAGTTCCGGTCCATGAATTTGCAATGATGATGACCATTGCACTTAGGTTTATTCCAATTTTGCTCGAAGAGACCGATAAGATAATGAAAGCTCAGGCATCAAGGGGAGCTGATTTTGATACCGGGAATATTGTGAAGAGGGCTAAGAATTTTATACCCATACTTGTGCCGCTGTTTGTAAGTGCCTTCAGGAGAGCAGATGAACTAGCCGATGCTATGAATGCAAGATGCTATAGAGGTGGAGTAGGTAGAACAAGAATGAATCAGCTGAGATTATCAAGAGTTGATTTTATAGTGTGTTTAGTTGTAATTGTTTTTGAAGTATTATTTTTCACGCTATAGCTACATTTAATATATGTACAATATATCAATTTACTTGTATAATTATTTATACATATATGTTTCTCGAAAAGCCCTTTACATTCTCGTTTCATTTTTTCGAGGAATTATGTATATCTGTCAGTTGAACTCAAATTCATAATTAAAAAGACGAACCTGAGTTCAATATCAATAAATATTTGGGAGGGTAATTATGTATTACGTGGGTATTGACCTTGGCGGAACCAATATAGCTGCGGGTTTGGTTAATAAGGCTGGGGAGATTATATATAAGGAGAGCGTTCCGACAAATGCGCAAAGGCCTTATACAGAAATTATCAAGGATATGGCAGACCTGACTTTAAAAGTGATAAAGGAGGCAGGTGTGAATATAGATGAGGTGGAGAAGATTGGTATTGGAAGCCCTGGCACTCCAAATTGTAAAGAGGGAATTCTAGTCTTCAGTGGTAATCTCAATTTCAGAAATGTACCTATTAAAGCAGAACTGCAAAAGTACATTGACTTGCCTGTATATCTTGATAACGATGCAAACTGTGCAGCACTTGCAGAGGGGGTTGCAGGAAGTGCAAAGGGTACAAAACATTCCGTTACAATCACATTAGGAACAGGTATAGGTGGCGGGGTAATTATAGACGGAAAAATTTACAGTGGCTTTAACTTTGCAGGTGCAGAAATCGGTCACATGGTTATGAATTGTGACGGGGTGCAATGTACCTGTGGAAGAAAAGGCTGTTGGGAGACTTATGCTTCTGCTACTGCATTAATAAGACAAACTACAAAAGCAGCACAAGAAAATCCTGATTCAATAATTAACAAGCTTATTGAGGGTGACTTTACAAAAATAAATGCAAAAACTGCTTTTGATGCTGCTAAACAGGGAGATGAAATAGGTAATAGAGTAGTTCAACAGTACATTAAATATATAGCTGAAGGTCTTATAAATGTGATAAATATCTTTATGCCGGAAGTAGTAGTAATTGGTGGAGGAGTATGTAAAGAAGGTGAGTATCTACTTAAACCGTTGAGGGAATTAGTATATGCAGGTGTATTCAGTAGAGAAGAGATACCACAGACACAAATAAAGGCAGCTCTTATGGGGAATGATGCAGGAATAATTGGTGCTGCTATGCTAGGAGAGAATTCATAAGAAGTTTTTTGAAATAATAATTAACAATGAGAATTGTTTTAGGTGATTAATTTAGTGATTCTTTTATGGAGCAAATTATCAAAGGGCACAAATAATTGTGTCCTTTAATAATGAAATAAAGGTTTCCTAATAAGAGGTCTATAAAAAATATAAAGCAAATAGGTGAGAAAAGAGATGAAAAATGTCAAGCTGACAATTGAATACGATGGTACTAATTATCATGGTTGGCAAGTTCAATCAAATGCTAAAACGGTTCAGGGAACAGTTGAGAGGGCAATATACGGATTAACAGGAGAGGAAATTACTATAATGGGTTCAAGTAGGACGGACCAAGGTGTTCACGCCTATGGGCAAGTTGCGAATTTTTTTACTGAGTCGAATATACCCCAAGACAGGTTTTCGTATGCCTTAAATAGAATGCTTCCGGAAGATATAGTTATAAAAAAGTCTGAAGAAGTTAGCTTGAATTTTCATGCAAGATATTGTTCAAAAGGTAAGAAGTACAGATATTTAATTTATAATTCCAGTTTTCCTTCGGCAATATTTCGATATAGATCTTATCATGTATCTCACCATCTCGATATGGAAGAAATGGAAAAGTCAATCGGCTTCTTTTTGGGAACTCATGACTTTTCAGCATTCAGGTCAACTGGAAGCAGTGTAAAAACATCTGTAAGAACAATATTTGATGTAAAGTTGACTAGAGTAGAAGATAATATTTGGTTTGAAGTATCTGGTGACGGTTTTTTATACAACATGGTAAGAATAATGGTGGGCACAATAGTTGATGTGGGTATGGGAAGAATTAAATCAAAGGACATTCCTAGCATTATTGAAAGTCTTGAAAGAAAGAAGGCAGGAAGGACAGCACCACCTCAAGGTTTGTATTTAGTAGAGGTTTATTATTGAGGTAAAATAAAAAAGTGAAATGGCGGACGATTATACGAGAGTATAGAGTAAATAAGGGTAAAAAAGCAAAGGAAATAAAAGATAAATCAAAAAAACAATAAAATATACTTGACACTAACTTGTGACTGTATTAAAATAATTAAGTGTCGAAAATTTGGTTCACTAATAACTGAACTAAAAATTAATTATTATAAATATTTTTTACGATTGTTTTAAGGAGGTTCGGATTCGAATGAAAACTTTTATGGCAAAAGCCCATGAAGTTCAAAGAAAGTGGTATATTGTTGATGCTGAAGGCAAAACGCTTGGAAGATTAGCTAGCGAAGTTGCAAAAGTATTAAGAGGAAAGAATAAGCCTGAATATACTCCACATGTTGACACGGGTGATCATGTAATAGTTTTGAATGCAGAGAAGGTTGTTCTTACAGGAAAGAAGTTAGACCAGAAGTTATATAGACACCACTCACTTTATCCTGGAGGTTTGAAGGAAATAAAGTACAGAGCTTTTATGCAGGATAAACCTGAAAGAGCAGTAGAAATAGCTATTAAAGGTATGCTACCTCATAATAGCCTTGGAAGAGCAATGTTCAGAAAACTGAAAGTATACAGAGGTACTGAACATGATCATGCAGCACAAAAACCAGAAAAACTCGAAATATTATAATAGGAAGGGAGGAGTAGAATTTTATGGCAAAGGTACAGTATTACGGGACTGGAAGAAGAAAGAAATCTGTTGCAAGAGTTAGACTTGTTCCTGGAGAAGGAAAAGTTACTATAAATGATAGAGATCTTGATACGTATTTTGGTTTGGAGACTTTGAAAGTTATCGTTAAGCAACCATTAGTACTTACAGATACAGGTAGCAAGTTCGATGTAATCTGCAAAGTTATAGGCGGAGGTTACACTGGGCAAGCAGGTGCTATAAGACACGGTATTTCAAGAGCTCTTTTAAAGGCTGATGAGGAGTTAAGACCTGTATTAAAGAAGGCTGGTTTCCTCACAAGGGATCCAAGAATGAAGGAAAGAAAGAAATACGGTCTCAAGAAAGCAAGAAGAGCACCACAGTTCTCAAAGAGATAGTATGTGACGTTTGTGGAATCGTGCAAAATCGCATGTTTACTGGCTTCTTGAAGTTATGGAATGCCGTGAAATGGTGTGGATTTGGTTCGATAATTAACAAAAATATAGGATGTTTTCAGTGCCTTTGGGTGTTGAGAACATCTTTTTTTGATGCGATTATGTTGTAAGTCCCAAACCACGAAATTGTTGTAATGGTTTATAGGATTTTGTAATTGGCAAAGCTTTAAGAATAATATTCGTCATTTTGCTCTCCTTAAATTTTTCAAGTTCCATTTCTGATGAAACTTGTGTTGTAGGATAAAAAACACATCTAAGTGTGAATTTATCTCACTTAGGTGTTTACAAATTCGAAATATGGTATATAATAAAGATATGAAGGAATAAGGAGATGTTCATTATGATTATTCAATTTAATTTTAAGAATTATAAATCATTTAGAAATGAAGTTACATTAGATATGACAGCAACTAAAATGACGGAGTTACAAAACCATGTCGCAAATATTGGAAATGATAAGTTGCTTAAAATTGCTGCTATTTATGGAGCTAATGCGGCAGGAAAATCAAATATTTATGAAGCATTTGGGTATATGAGTTATTATGTTTACGCATCTTTTAAATTTGGAGGAGATAGTGAAAGTAAACAAATAGATAAAGAGAAATATCCTAAAGTTACACCATTTATTTTTGATGAAAATGCAAAAAAAGAGCCTACTACATTCGAAGTATTTTTTATAGATAATGAAGATAGTATGCAAAAAACTTATCAATATGGATTTTCCTTACTACAGAATTCGGTAGAAGAAGAATGGCTTTATGTAAAATCTAAATCTGCTAGAGATTATAAAACAATATTTTATAGAAAGAGTGGAGAAAAAATAGATTTTACTGGAATAAAAAAAGGTGCAGAAAATATTGAATTATCATTAGAAAAGGAAACTCTAATTGTTTCATTAGGAGCAAAATTAAAAATTAGTCAACTAAAAAAAGTCCGTGATTGGTTCGTGAAAAATGAGATGGTTGATTTTGGAGATCCATTTGAAAACTTATTGCGTTCTAAAACATTACCGTCAAATTTTACAGACGATCGGGAAGTTCAAAATAAGGTTGTTGAATATTTCTCAACATTTGACGGGTCGATTAAAGGTTTTAGAGTTGAAACTGATGATGCATCTTCTGATAATGAGGATGATAAAGGTGTTAAAATTGATGCTCTGCACAGAAATAACGAAGGTGAGTTGATTTCAATTCCACTACAAAAAGAATCAAGTGGAACTTTAAAAATGTTTGCGTTGTACCCTCCAATACAGGAAGTCCTTAATAATGGAAGCACTTTATTTGTCGATGAATTAAATGCACGTTTACATCCATTATTGGTTAGAAATATTATATTAGCGTTTACTAATCCGGAGATAAACAGGAATAATGCACAGCTAATTTTTACTACACACGATATTTGGCAAATATCAAATGATTTTTTAAGAAGAGATGAGATTTGGTTTGTCGAAAAAGATATTGATACGGGAATATCTGATTTATATTCACTAGCTGACTTTTCAGATGAAGATGGAACAAAAATTCGTAAAGATGAGGCATACTCAAAAAATTATTTATTGGGGAAATATGGTGCTATTCCCCATCTAAAATCTCTTAATCTATTGAAAGGAGATATGTATGGGGAAAAGTGAACGTAGGGGTGCTAGAAAAAATAGAGAAGGTAGAAAAATAAGGATACCAGACCTTGGATATTATTTAATTATTACAGATACAAAAGAAACCGAAAAGAATTATTTTGAAGGGATAAAAAGAAAAATCCCCTTTCATTTGAGTAATCGTATTGTTGTTAAAGTTGAAAAGACAAGTACAGTAAATTTAGTTCAAAAAGCGTTGGAGTTACGAAGTGTCGATCCACAATATCGAAAACCTTGGATTGTATTTGATAGAGATCAAGTGAAAAATTTTGATGAAATAATCAAAAGTGCTGAAAATGCTGGATTAGAAGTGGGCTGGAGTAATCCGTGTTTAGAAATATTCTTGATTTCCTATTTTGATACAATGCCAGTTGTGGACGGATCAGTAAAATGTTGTGGCGAATTTGAAAGGGTATTTGTCCAAAAAACAAAAATGGATTATGAGAAATCTGATAAAAATATATATGAGAAATTGTGTAGGTATGGTAATGAAAGTAAAGCTATCCAATTGGCTGAGAAGAAACATCAACAATATATTAGAGAGGGCATAAAAACACCATCAGAAATGATGCCATGTACTACAGTTTATATTCTTGTAAATGAAATAAATAAGAAATTAGTAGAATAGTGTTGAATGCTTATTAATTGCTAAAGGTAACATGTCTTTCACATAATAAGAAATTGCCGTTGATGAAAATATGAATAGATTATCAATGTAAAGACTATGCAAAAAAAGTAAAGGAAGAGCATGCAGTATACCAAGTGGATACATGGAATGGTTATAAAGCGCACTTCCTTTTTGCTACAAACGGAAGGAAATACTTAAAACAGCTTGAAACAAAATCTGGCATATGGTTCTTGGATGCCCGACAAAGTTCAAATATACCAAAGGCTCTGCAAGGTTGGATGAGTCCTGATGTGGAATTATAGAGCTCCTGGAAAAAGATATTGCAACGGCAAGTAAAACACTACAGAACACTTCCTATGACCTTCTAAGAGACAAAGATGGTCTTAATCTGCGGGATTATCAAATAGAAGCCATTGAAGAGGCAGAAAAGGCAATTATTAGAGGTAAGCAAAGAGTTCTGCTATCTATGGCAACGGAAACAGGAAAAACCAGATCTTTGAAAAAGAGCAAAAAGCAAAGGAACTCTGTGATGTTATAGATAAAATAGACTTGATGAAAAAGTGATTTACTGCCCGAGCATTCCGTGGTGAATTCAACAAGAGCAATCCAGTTTAGACAATGGGCAATTGCAATAATAAAAAATTATTCTATAGGAGGCTATGTTCTAGATAATGAACGCATGGAAAACGGTGCATTTCTTGATGAAGATTATTTTGAATACTTGCTTAAAAAAAATAATTTAATAGTATAGGAATTTGCATTTAAAAGTTCGCCTGAAGGGCGTTAAGTTCAAGCATATTTTTATTTGAGGGGTGCATTATGACAATTATGAATACATATAAAAGGGGTTCAAAACTAAAGAAAATCGTATCTGTTATTGCCTTTATCATATTCTTTATTTTAGTATTGTTAATTTTACTATTTGGTAAAAAAGTCAGAACATTATCAAGTTTAGAAAAGGTAGATGATCATCCTCTTTATGTTATGCACTATTATGGTGGATATGGTTTTGAAGATTTTTTGAAAAAAGGTGCTATGACTGATGAAGAACTAACAAAAACTATTAAAAGAGAAATTGTAATCAGCAATAACCTTAAAGAATTAGATTTTAGTAAATATGCTTGTAGTGTGTTTTTTGCTAAAAATGAAAAAGGTGAAGCGATTTCAGGGCGTAATCTTGATGATTATGATAAACCATCATTGCTTTTATTTACAAATGCACCTGGTGCATATGCTTCTGTATCTACAGTAGATATAAGCATTTTAGGATATAACAAGTTTAAAAATAACATGCCAGAAACTTCATTGCTAAATCGGATAAATTTATTAGCTGCGCCGTATATTCCACTTGATGGAATGAATGAATATGGTTTAAGGGTTGCAACACTTGCAGTGCCTCATGCGGAATTTTCAAAGGATTCAGAAAAAAAATATATTGGGTACAATCAAATAATGCGATTAATCCTTGACTATGCAAAAAATGTAGATGAATCTATTTCTTTAATAAAAAAATATAATATTTATGATAGTCAAATTGCTAATAAGTTTGGTGGTGGACATATTTTTGTTGGAGATGCCACTGGTAAGTCGGCTATAGTTGAGTTTATTGATGGGAAAATAGTTGTAACAGAAAATATAGAACCTTGGCAGGTAGCCACGAATTTCATTGTAAATGGAGTAACACATGAAGATATAACTGATAATAGATATTTGACTGCTTATGATGAATTAAAAAATAAAAAGGGTATAATTTCAGAAGAAGAGGCTATGAAGCTATTAAGTGATGTAAGCCAACGATCAACAAATTGGTCTGAAGTTTTTAATTCTGTGACGGGGGATATTCAAATTGTTATGGGGAAAAATTATGATAAAGTTAAAAACTTCAAACTTAAAATGAAAAACTAATCCTGATTTTTAACTTGAGAAAAACTAGAAAACACTCTTGGTAGTAATGTGCATCCTTATAATTTGATTGTAAATTGATGGAATGTATTTGAGCAGCAGAGCAATGAGTATTGAAAGTAATGAGAATGATTAAGATGGAGGGAAAACAGATGAGTATTGATTTGAATAGAATGCCGAAGCTGGGGTTTGGATTAATGCGTCTTCCCGAAAAGGATGGGGAAATTGATCTTGCAAGGGTATGTAACATGGTGGATGAATATATGAACAAGGGGTTCAACTACTTTGATACTGCCTATGTGTACCATGGGGGAAAATCTGAAGTAGCAGCAAGGGAAGCTGTTGTAAAGCGTTATCCGAGGGATTCTTTTTATCTTGCAACAAAACTTCCAGCATGGGAAATCAAGAAGGCTGAGGATTGTGACCGCATATTTGATGAGCAGCTTGAACGTGCAGGGGTAAGCTATTTTGACTTCTATCTTTTACACAGTGTGGAAGAAGGGAACAATTATGATACTTACGTTAAGTATAATTGTTTTGACTGGGCAATGGAAAAGAAAGATAAGGGTCAGATAAAGCACTTTGGTTTCTCATTTCATGGATCACCAGCACTATTGGAAAAGATTCTTTCCGAACATCCGGAAGTTGAATTTGTACAGATTCAGTTAAACTATGCAGACTGGAATAATCCCATTGTTCATTCCGGTGAACTGTATAAAATACTCATGAAATATAATATGTCCATCATTATAATGGAGCCTGTCAAGGGGGGGACACTTGCAAATACTACACCGGAATTGGAAGCTATGATGAGAAAGCAACAACCGGACAGAAGTATTGCATCCTGGGCATTTCGTTTTGTGGGTTCTCTAGATGGTGTTATGACAATATTAAGTGGCATGTCTAATGAGGAACAGGTGAAGGATAATTTAGAGACTTTTATAAATTTTGAACCTTTAAATGATAAAGACAAAGAAGTCCTCGATGAAGTGACAAAGGCTATGGCAAAATTGCCTAACATTCAATGTACTTCATGTAGGTATTGTACTGACGGATGTCCTGTTAATATCAGCATTCCAGATGTAATCAGTGCATTAAATACTTTACGAATGTATGGGGAAGATATGAGACCACAGTTCTTTTATAATAACCTGGTTGAAAAGGGTGGTAAAGCTGGTGATTGTATAAGCTGCGGGCAGTGTGAAGCTGTATGTCCTCAGCATTTGCCAATTATCAATATAATGAAGGAAGCATCTGAAAGATTGGATAAGTAATTTTGAAGGTATATTAACAGATTGATATAAAAGACAGGCCTTGTGATAGAAGACAGGTCTGTTTTTTGTTATTAAAATCGTAAAAAATATACACAGTTATATTGAATGTTATAGAAGTGTATGATAATGTTTATAGGTGAAAAAAGACCTTAAGTTGTAACTTAAGGTCATTCCTAAAAATTAGATTTTAATGACTTTGTAGCTGAATTAATATATAGATTATTTTAAAATATACATTGTAAAAAACAAAAAAGGAGAAACATATTTATAATATGATTGATTTTGATAAGGAATTAAAAAATTTTGGTTTTTTTGAAGTAGATAAAGAATTTTTGGATTTAAGGAATGAGACTAACAAAAGTGTACAAGCATTTAATTCTACACTTAAGAAGCTTAGAAAAGAGCAGAGTGAAGTGGTATACCAAGTTGAAGAAATTGTTGAAACTTTAGATGAAATAAAGAACGGTTTTGATAAAACTAGTGGAATCGAAAAGTCCTATGAGGATAGTGAAACAGAAAAGCTAGGGATTATTAAAGGGCTTGTTTCTATTTTAGATCAGGTTGAGGATTTTTATAAATTTGTAAATAAGGCTGACAGTAACTGGAAAAATCAGTTTGATATGATATGGAAGAATATAAATAATATGCTTATGGTCATGGCAATGACAAGAATTGAGAATGTAAATACAATTTTTAATCCAAAGATTAATTCTGCCAAATCGGTTTTTTATGATGCGAATTTGGAGGAAGGACAAGTTATAGAGGTTATAAGGAGTGGATATATGTATAAATCAAACGTAATCAGAAAAGCTGAGGTTGTGGTTAATAAAAAGTCTGAAGAAGGTGATTTTGTTGGGTAGAATAGTTGGTATAGATCTTGGAACTTCTACTTCTGAGGTGGCTATATTAGTAGATGGAAAGCCTTTTGTAATTCCAAATCATCTAGGAGAGTCTATAACTCCATCTGTTGTAGGTATATCCGAGGAAGGTGAAGTTATTGTAGGTAAAGAGGCACGTGATCAATTGTTATTAAAACCCAACGATACAGTAATTGAGGTAAAGAGGTTAATGGGTAGTAATCAAACTGTGTCGATGGGTGGAAAAGAATATTCTCCCCAAAAAATTTCTTCGTATATTTTGCGATATCTTATCGATTGTTCGTCAAAGTACTTAGGTGAAGAGGTGGAAAGAGCGGTTATAACAGTTCCGGCATATTTTTCGGATGATCAGAGAAAGAGTGTGGTTGAGGCTGGGAAGCTTGCAGGTATAACCGTTGAAAGAATAATAAATGAGCCTACTGCAGCATCTTTAGACTACGGAATTGAACATATGGAGGAATGCAGAAATATCCTTGTTTATGACCTCGGAGGGGGCACTCTTGATGTTACAATTCTTGAAATGTTTGAGGGTGTATTGGAAGTAAAAGCTAGTAGTGGGAACAATAAATTAGGTGGGAAAGACTTTGATCAAAAGATAATTGATTATCTTCTTGAAAATTTCAAAAATAAAAACAACACAGATATATCAAAAGATATAAGAGCAATGATGCGCCTTAAAGATGCGGCAGAGAATTGTAAAATAGCCCTTAGTTCTAGTGATGAATATGAAGTAGCGCTTCCCTTTTTGGCAAACGTAAATGATACACCAGTGGCACTAGAAGAGAAAATTACAAAAGAAGTTTTTGAAAGCCTTATTAATGAATTGATAGATTCAACTCAAAAACAAATTGAAGTTGCACTTTCAGATTCAGGGCTTAAGTCAGAAAATATTGACATGATACTTCTTGTGGGAGGTTCTACAAGAATACCCTATGTAAAGAAATTTATTGAGAAAACACTTGGGCAAATTCCGCAGTCATTAGTAGACCCTGATTTGGCAGTGGTTAGAGGTGCAGCTGTACAGGCGGCAATTTTAAATGATGAGTTGTCGAGTGAAAAAGATATAATGATAACTGATGTATGTCCATATACACTAGGTCTGGCAGTACTTGATTTTATAGGTGGAATGCCCGTTCATGATGCCTATGATGTAATTATTCCAAGAAATGTTACAATTCCGGTACGAAAGGAAAAAATATATGGCACAGTGGTTGACAATCAAACTTCTGTTGAAATAAAGGCCTATCAAGGTGAATACAAAAGAGCATCACAGAATAATTTTCTCGGAAAATTCAAACTAGACGGTATTCCACCAGCTCCCGCATTTGAACAAAAGATAAATGTGGCGTTTTCCTATGATGTAAATGGAATTCTTAGCATTGAAGGCAAAATTGTAAGTACAGGAGAAAAGGCCAATTTGACGGTTGAAACTACTGGAGTTTCACTGGAAGATGAGGTTAACCTTGAGGATTGGGTGAATTCACCGTTAGCGAAAAAATATCGTGCCGTTATAAAAAAGGCGGAGAGGTTGTTAAAAACTGAAAATGATGACTTTGAAATGTTTGAACTGGAGAATTTATTAGTAAGTATAAAAAAGAGCATTATTAAGAATGATGATACAGAAATTATTGATAATTTAAAGGATGAGATATCAGACCTTCTCATGGAGCTGTCGGAGGATGAGGATGACTGATAAAATTTCAATGTTGTACTATAATATGGGATTAGAATTTTTAAGAGAGGATAAAGTACAGGATGCCTTATCAGTACTCAAAAAAGCTGTTAGCTTAAAAGATACAAGTGTTGAAGCATGGAATTTGTTGGGTCTATGTTATTACAAGCTTTTAAAGTTTGAAATGGCACGTTACTGTTGGAATGAAAGTTTAAAGGTGAACAGTTGTGACAACAAGGCTAATGAATATATTGAGCAGTTTCAGCCATTTTATGAGAAAGTTAAGAAAGACATTTCGGAGATTGATAGTTTAGTTTTACAAAAACGTTATAAGGAAGCGGATAATAAGTTTCAAAACAGTGTACTGAAACAAAAATTTAGTGACTGTGCAGAAGTTGCAAATTATGAGGGGATTTTAAAAAAATTGTCAGGCAGCAGAGATTTAGCTATAGCTTTGTGGAAAAGTGTATTGAAATCAGAAGGTAAAAGTAGTACTTATGCTGCTCGTTATTTGGCGGATGAGATGCAGCAAAAAGGTTTACTAGAAAGAATATTTTATAAAATTTTTAAGAGGTAGGCAGAGATGAAAGATTATTATTCAACGCTTGAACTAGCAAGGGAAGCTAGCGTAGGAGAAATAAAAAGGGCATATTTCGGTCTTATAAGAAAATATCCTCCGGACAGGTATCCAGAGGAGTTTATGAAGATAAGAGAGGCTTATGAAGTACTAAGTGACGAAAGTACAAGAAAGCAATATGATAATGTAGAAACTATGCCGGAAATTGTTAAGAGGTTTTTTGGAGAAGGTAAAGAAGCCTTTGAAATGGGGGAGTATGATAGGGCAATTGCTTTGCTAGAACGTGTTACAAAGCTGTACCCTGGATTTTCTGTAGTTGAAGGCCTTTTAGGTGAAATATATAGAGCCAATGGAAATAGTGTTAAGGCTATCAAGATTTTTGAGGAATTAGTAAGCAAGGAACCTCAGAATGCAGGGTTTTCAGGTAAGTTATCACAGGCTTATCATGAAAGAGGCTGGCATAAAAAGGCTGTAAAACAATATGAGCAAGCCTTAAAACTTGATGAAGACAATATATCTATCTGGCTTGGTTTGATAAATTGCTATTTAAGGAGCAAAGAAATTAGATCTGCAAAAAAGGTTGTCTATAAAGCGTTAGAGGCCAGTAAGAAAAAAGGTTGGGATAACCTTGAGTTGTATTATCATATAATACAAATGGATATTTTTACTGGTGAGTTAAAGCAGCTAAAACAGCATGTCGAAGAAATGAAGGAAAAAGCAGAGGAAAGTGATGTTTCAAGAAGTAATGTTGCGTGGTTCCTTGCTGAGATATCTTTGCATATTAAAGCGTTTGGGTTAAATGAGCAAGCAGAATTATTGGTAGGGACAGCAGTGGATTTAATGCCTGATGACGAAGAAATTAAAGGCATAAGTAACAAAATTAAACCAACAGGTAAAGAATATGAAAGTTTAAAGCTTCTTTCGGCAGATGATTCAGTAGATGGTACATTTGATGAAATGTTTGAAGCTGAGTTGGAAAAATGTGATTGTACTGAATGTATGATCGATAGGTTTAAGATGGAACTGGTAATAGTTACTAATATTAAGGAAACAAGAAAAGAGATTTTGATAATAAAAAAGAAGTACCCTGAATTGTATAAGCTAAAGGAGAGTTTTTTTAACAAGGTTTTAGATCCTAAAAGAGAAAGTAGATTAATTGAAGATTGCTTGAAACAATATAAGAAGTATAGTACACTTTATCCTGAGTTTTTTGAAGAACATGAAGATGACGATGAAGATGAGGATTTTGATTTTTATGAGGAGCAACAACCGATGGTAAGAGCAGAAAGAAAAATTGGACGTAATGAACCTTGTCCTTGTGGTAGTGGCAAGAAATACAAAAAGTGTTGTGGCAAATAGATTAAGGTAAGGGACATAAGAGGCAAATTTTGTTGTTTTTTATGTCCTCTTTTTATATAATGGTATCTGTATGGAATAGAAACGCAGGCAGAATGAATTATACTGTCAATGTAGTATGTTCTCACAATATCTAATTTATGTCAATTTGTCAGTATAATTCACAATACTGTTTCAAAGGAGTATAGAAATGGAGCAGAGTAAAGAATCCCAGCATGAAAAGCAACTAAATGCAAAAATTGAAGATAGACTAAACAGGATGGAAAGTAAGGATTATGTATTTGCAAAACAGTTTAGCAGAAGGGATTATTTGATTGTCCTTATTGTGTTGATTTTCTGCCTTGTATTTTTAGTTTTTGGTGCATATTTATAGGTCTATGTATAGAAAGAGTGATGCTTGAGTGAAGAATAATGTAAATCACGAAGTAGAGAAAGAGGCAGTCTTCGGTATTGTACCGGTACTCCAAAGTGAGAAATTGTATGGGTTTTTTGATGCGTTTTTGGTGTTGTCAGGTTATTGCATAGCTACTTGGAGCTACACTCAAGGATCTTTTCTGGCGACTTTGGTGGGCTTTAAACAGCTGCTGATTGGGGCTTTTTTTGGAGCAATTCTTATGCTGGTTATTTACCAACTTCCTGTCATATTGTCTGTCAGATATGGAATTGATATATGGATATGGCTACGTTCTGTGTTTGGAAAATTTGGTGTAAAAATCATGGCGGTTGTTATTATAATAATCAACTTTCCGTGGTATGCGGTTTGTGCGGAACTGTTTTCGTCATCAATGACGAATCTGGCAGCGCTATTTGGTATTAAACTGCCTGATTCAATGCATGTCTTTTTAGCAATTCTTTGTGTATTGATTGGAACTTTTATAGCCTATAAAGGAATAGGCGCAATCACTTGGACCACCCGTATTTTAGTGCCGTTGCTTTTGGGATTGGGAGTAATTGTTGTAATTGTAGGATTTACTTCAGTACCCTTTGATGCAATATGGAATTACAAGCCTAAGAATACGGGATATTCAAACAATATTATTCCGTATATCATTTCCATAGAAGCGAATTTTGCCTTTGTTATTACGTTGGTAGGTGGTATGTCAGGGGTTCCGCGGTTAACCAGAAACGAAAATTCGGGGTTTTGGGCAGGGGTGCTTGGACAGGGACTTTCTGGTTCGTTTTTTGTGGTTGTAGGCGCAGTCATGTCAATCGCAATGCAATATGTTACAGGTAAGATGGTAGATGATCCAACGGTCATGCTTGCTACACTATCGGTTCCAGCATTAGCCCTTGCTTCATTATTACTGGTTGCTTTTGCGAATATAGGGACACAAGCAGTTGGTTCTTATCTTTATGGCGTTATGTTGAAATCTTCCTTTAAGAAATTTGATTATCGAATCCTTATCATGATACTTGCTTTGTATGTAAGCATTCTTTGCATATGGGGCAAGATTATTGAATTCTTCGGCTCATTTCTTACTATTAGTGCATGTATTTACGCTCCTTTAGCAGCACTTCTATTTGTGGATTTCTTTTTGGTGCGTAATCAAAAAATATCTCTTAGATCAGCCTTTGACATGCCGGGATATAAAGCATATGACTATAAACATGGTGTTAACTGGATTGGGTTTATATGTGTAGTGGCAGGTATTTGTATTTCGATTCTTATCTATAATCCTGTTACAACAGAAGTACACAATATGTTTTTGTTCCATTTTACACCAACGGGTCTTTCGTTTTTAGGAACAGGGACCTTGTATTACGTACTTAGCAGGGTACCGAGTATACGAAGAATTCTCCTTCGTGACAGAAATGAAATTACCGTTTAGCTAAACAAAAGCTAGGATGAGGTCGCTATGAAAAAAAAGATAGTAACAACACCCTTTGACCGTTACATGAAACCACCAAAGCAGAACCTATTTTTCATGCCGATTATATGGCTGTATTGCTGGTGGGTTACCAAAAAAGCGAAACTTAGAATAAATAAGGTTGGAATGAAAGGCTTAAAGCCACCATTTTTGGTTTTGGGAAGTCATCACGCCTTTATGGACTTTTGTGTGACTCCTTTGGCGCTATTTCCCCATAGAGCAAACTATATATCCGAACTTGAAGGTTTTGAGGCTTATGGTGAATGGCTATATAGACAGGTTGGTTGTCTTGGGACTAGGAAATTTGTAAATGATCTGGCTTTAATAAAAAATATTCGAAGAGTTATTGAGCGAAATGGAATTTTGGTATTATATCCAGAAGCAAGGTATGCAAACGTTGGAACCAATTCGCAATTGCCGGAATCTGTAGGTAAACTGGCTAAAATGTTAAAGGTTCCTGTGGTAGTTATTAATATGCGTGGAAACTATCTTCAATCTCCAATATGGAATTTAACTATGCGAAATGAAGCAAAATTGGAGGCTACTATTACTCAGGTGTTCACTAGAGAAGAGTTGGGTAAAGCGACTATATCGGAAATAAATGAGAAGCTGCAGGAGTTTTTAACCTATGATGAGTACGCATGGCAATATAAAACTAAACAAGCCATTACCTACGAAAAACGTGCAGAAGGACTTGAATTGGTGCTGTATCAGTGTCCTGTTTGTAAGTGTGAATTTAAGATGGCGTCAGAAGGTGCAGAATTATTTTGCAGGCAGTGTGGTGAACGCTGGTATATGACAGAGTATGGAAGAATGGAACATTTGGCTAAAAATAAACAAACTAAGCGTTTGAATGATGAAATAGCTGATACTTTGGATTTTGCACACATACCAAACTGGTATGAATGGGAAAGAAAACAAGTTATTAATGAAATTGATAAGGGTACATATTTTCTGAATACAAAAGTACACATCGAGTCACTTCCTAATGCGGTTAATTTTATTGATCTAGGAGAAGGAAGCTTGACTCATGATAAGACGGGTTTTTATCTGACTTTTAAAGACTATGGAGAGGATGAAGAAAAAATGCTTCATTTTTCACCAATTACAATGACTTCGATTCATACTGAATATAACTACCGAGGTAAGGGGCAATGCGTAACCTTGTCAACCTTAGAGAATACTTATTTCATGTTTCCAAGAGGTGAGGGTTTTAATGCTACAAAAATTCAATTTGCAACAGAATGGTTATATGAGGTGGATAAAGGGAAAAAGCATAAAAATTAAGAATACCACCACTATTAGCTATTTTAGAAGGCTTTTAGTAATAAATATAAGTAGAATTAGGATATAGAATTTATGCTTTTTCATTTATGGCATTTGACCAGTTGTATTTTTGGAACCACCTTAGCTTATTTATAATTTCTATCAACTCCTTATTTTTCTCGTTTTAATTGTTCTATTTTAAAGCTACATTTCCATACTATACGAAGAACTACTAGAGTAATAAAACCTATTAATGCGGTGAAAAACCAAAACATAGGACTTCCTGTACGTATAGCTGCAATTATTTCCGTTAAGAAGCAAATAAATTCTATAATCAATAATGATTGGAAAAAGTTCTTTATTCTAATATACTGATTAATTTTAGATTCTATATCCGTATACATTTCAAAAGGTCCATCATCAGCTTTTTTTCTGAGGTAAACCCACCGATACCATTGTGCAACAACTTCAACACCTATGTCCTCCATAAAAGCAGTAAAATCATCTTTACTCTTATTTCCATTGTCCAGTAAATCAATTTGATATATATATTCACCCGGTTCACATGGAACAAAGGTATATACACCTAAAAAGAAGCTTTTGAATGCCCACCCATCTTGTGACATTTTTTGCAGCCAATCTTGTTCTAAATCTTTATCGTAATATAATTTGAATTTTTTCATATTAATTCCTCCATCAATTTAGCATTTTCGATGAGTTCTCTCAATCGATCCGCTTCTTTATAAAAGACATCTTTACCATCGTTAGTGATTAAGTATTCCTTCTTTCTTCTAGAAGACTTATCCTCGCTGTATAGATTTATCCATTTCTTTGACAACAAGGAGTTGATAGCACCGTACAACGTACCAGGACCAAGAACCAATCTGCCGTTTGTAATGTCGCTGACTTCCTGAATAATTCCGTAGCCGTGATTTGGTTTTCTTACAGCAAGCAAGATATAAAATAATGCCTCTGTAAGTGGTAAATTATTTTCCAAACATATCATCCTCCAATCTATCGTGTGACGATATATTGAATATATCATCTGCCGATACATTTGTCAAGAGGAAGAGAAAGTGTTTGAAAATAATACGAAATTCTATATAATAGTATCGATATGAAATAAGAATTTCAAATTTAACGCCATTTAAAAATTAAGGTAAGGTTTTTAAAAAAATGGCTTAAGGTAAGGGTGAAGAGAGTTTATGAGCAAAAGAAGAATTATACTAATTGTGTCACTAGTTATACTTTTAATTTTTATTGGTATAACTCTTTATTTTGGAAATGATAAGCCTCAGCATATTCCATATGCTAATTTTTACAGTTATGTTGAGAAGGGAGATGTAATTTCTGCTAAGATAGGGAACGACGAAGTAAGGTTTTATTTAGATGGCGACCATATAGAATACAGCACCGATAATCCTGAATTGGATTCCTTTAAAGAATTTTTGCTTCTTAACGGGGTCGAAGTTAGCTCAGAAGAAGGAATGGATGAAATTTTAGTTACTGTTACCGATATGATTTTTAATATTATTTTTTTTGGACTTATAATCTTTGGCTTATATAAGTTTATAGGTTACAGGAAAAACACATTTAAAGTTGTTCGTCGTAGCAATACCAAGTTTTCGGATGTTGCAGGGTTAGAGGAGTTAAAAAGAGATATGCTTCAGGCAGTTGATATTCTAAAACACCCACAGGAGTATTTGGCAAAAGGAATACGCCCGATAAACGGTATTATGCTGGAAGGAAATCCTGGAAACGGCAAGACATTGTTTGCAAGGGCATTAGCAGGGGAAGCTAATGTTAATTTTATTGCTACTAAGGCAACAGATTTTCAGAGCGCAATTATGTCCATAGGACCTGCTAAAATTAAAGCTCTGTTTAGAAAAGCTCGTGCTAACAAGCCTTGTATTGTATTTATAGATGAATTTGATGGAATAGGTGAAAAACGCAATTATTCTGGAACTGGTATTGATAAGGAAAACAATAGAATTATTACCGCAATGCTAAATGAGATGGATGGTTTTACCCGCGAGGACGGAGTCATGGTTATTGCTGCTACTAATAACTACAAGGCTCTTGATGAAGCTTTAGTACGTGCTGGAAGATTTGACAAAAAATATACTGTTCCTTATCCTGATTATAAGACCAGAATTGAATTGATAAAAATATATACGAAAAACAAAAAAATGTCACAGAGCATAACGATTGATCATATAGCTGACAAATTTGACGGCTTAAGTTGTTCTCAAATAGAAACAATTCTAAATGAGGCAGCAATGGTTGCTACCAGTGAAGGACGTGCGGATATGACGGAAAATGACCTTTACGAAGCGATAAAAAGGATATGCAATGTTGCATCGGTGAGAGGAACGAGAAGAGCATAATAAAGATGTTGAAGTATCGATAAAAGGTTAAACTATAATTTTGATACATTCTTAGGAAATGAGGACAAATACTATGATGATGATATTATTAATAATTATTTATGCTTCTTTTATAAGCTTAGGATTGCCCGACTCTTTGCTAGGTTCTGCCTGGCCATCAATGTATACCGATTTAGGAGTTTCGGTTTCTTATGCTGGAGTCATTTCAATGCTAGTTGCCGGTGGAGCCATCACATCTAGTTTCTTTAGTGTAAAAATAATTCAGAAATTTGGTACGGGAAAAGTCACTGCGATAAGTGTTTTTATGACAGCATTTGCACTGTTGGGATTTGGCATATCTAGAAATTTTGTATTCTTAATTATCTTTTCCATACCGTTAGGTTTAGGTGCTGGTGCGGTAGATGCAGCTTTAAACAATTTTGTTGCTCTTCATTATAAAGCAAGGCATATGAGTTGGCTGCACTGTTTTTGGGGAGTTGGTGCAACAATAGGACCTATAATTATGTCCTTTAATCTCCATAGAAGAGGTTGGCGTTCAGGCTATACAACAGTAGGTTTAATCCAATGCTCCCTTACAGTTATACTATTTCTATCATTGCCCATATGGAACAAGGTTGGGAAAACTTCATCCAATTGCAGTAACAATGTGAGCAGTGATTTTAGTTTTAAAGAATTGATCAAAATAAGAGGAGCAAAGTTTGCCTTCTTGGCATTCTTTTTTTATTGTTCTTTAGAATCAACCTGTGGGCTATGGGCAAGCAGTTTCATGGTTCTTAACAGAGGGATGTCCCCTTTAGATGCAGCTAGTTGGGCTTCACTATTTTATATGGGAATAACCTTTGGACGCTTTATTACGGGATTTCTTATGATTAAGATAAGTACTTCGAAAATGATTCAAATAGGTCAGGGTATTATAACTGTTTCGATATTATTAATACTATTGCCATTTAGAGATGTGTTTCTAGGAGTGGGGTTGTTTTTTATAGGTGTGGGTTGTGCACCTATTTTTCCATGTATGATTCATCAAACTCCAGAAAAATTCGGGACTAACTTATCCCAAGCTATGATTGGAATTCAAATGGCATGTGCCTATGTAGCTACTACTTTTATGCCGCCATTATTCGGTCTTATGGCGGATAACATTTCAATATCCTTATATCCTTACTTTCTTATAATATCATTGATTTCTATGGTTGTAATGACAGAAGGATTAAGAAAAACGGCTAATGCCTCGTAGTGCCATTTTAATAAAATCTGATTTATTTATTTGCACTACAGAATAATGATCCCTATTATGAAAGTTTTTAAGCTTTCATGATGGGGATTATTACTAAAATGTCGCATTGGTTATTTTCTTTAAATAACCAAAAGTCATATAAAAAAAGCTTCAAGTTAGATTATTGTTTCTAACTTGATAGTATAGGAATTTGCATTTTGAAGTTCGCCCAAAGGGCGATAAGTTCAAGCAAAAAACAGAAGGAGTGCATTTCCCCTAATTGGTGAATTTTTGTTGAATTTTGATAGAGATTTGATCATCTAGTTCAGAAAGTTTGTTATTTGCTTCGGTATCAATCTTAATTTTGATTTTGTTCTTGCCATTTTCTATTTCTTCTCCTTTTACAGCATCAAGGGCATCTTTTACTTGTTTTGACTTCTCTTTAATTTTTATTTTTGCGGCTTCAGTTTCGGTATTTGCATATTGTTCTAAAGCATTATGAACTTCATCAATATATTCATCGACATACTGTTCTGTATCAGCTAGTGCTTCTTGTTTTGCTTGTTCAAGGGCATCGCCTAAATTTTGTGTGGTTTGAGTGGCAATTAAATCAGTTTTTTGCCTTATCAGATCAATAATATTAATTCCTACGGCGTTAGCAATAAAAAGTTGTGATGCAATTACAAAAATAATTGTAAGAACAATGACTTTTTTCCTGCCTCGCATATCTTTTTCCTCCTTTAGCCAAAATAAAATTATAGTATTACCATTGGGGCTTCAAAAAACACTTTAGGTTATGATGGATACAGTGATATTATGTTTCTCTAATCATAATATTCGCACAAAACAGACAAAAAGTTAACCGGTAAATGTAGCCAAAACAAAGCTTTCTGAGATTTTTATTGTAATTATATGTGTGGTATAATAAAATATAAGAAGTCTAAAAAAACGAGGTTTTGTTGGAGGCCATATGCTGCTTATAAAAAATGGAAAAGTACTTACTATGACAGGTATTGATTATGATAACGGATATGTTCTGATTGATGAGGGGAAGATAGTTGAAGTAGGAAAAGGTAAGAAGAATTATAGAGGTAAAAAGAACCTTGACATTATAGATGCAGAAGGTAAATATATACTGCCCGGCTTCATTGATGCACACTGCCATGTAGGAATGTGGGAGGACTCTGTAGGCTTTGAAGGGGATGACGGAAATGAAATGACAGACCCTGTAACACCGCATTTGCGTGCGATTGATGCGGTATATCATCTCGACCGTTGTTTTAGGGAGGCAATAGAAAATGGAGTTACAACTGTTGTAACGGGTCCTGGCAGTGCAAATGTTATTGGAGGGCAATTTGTTGCATTAAAGACTTTTGGAAGACGAATAGAAGAGATGATAATTAAGGAGCCTGTTGCAATTAAGGTTGCTTTTGGTGAAAATCCCAAAACAGTTTATAATGATAGGAAACAAGCCCCTTCAACACGTATGGCTACAGCGGCTATACTTAGGGAAAGTCTCATGAAAGCTAAGGAATATAAGGAGCTTTTTGACGAATATAACAACGACAAGGAAAATGTAGACAAACCGGAGTATGATATAAAAATGGAGGCATTGCTTAAGGTGCTTAAGAGGGAAATACCTGTTAAGGCTCATGCTCATAGAGCGGATGATATAATAACCGCTATAAGGATTGCAAAAGAGTTTGATATAAGGCTTACTATAGAGCACTGTACTGAGGGGCACCTTATTAAAGATATTATACTTGAGGAAGGAGTATCTGCCGTTGTGGGGCCTATACTTACAGACCGCTCAAAGGTAGAGCTTCGCAATATGAGTATTAAAGCTCCGGGGATCCTTTCAAAAGCAGGTATAAAGACTGCTATAATGACAGATCACCCTTGTGTCCCCGTACAGTATCTTTCCCTATGTGCGTCATTAGCTGTAAGAGAAGGAATGGATGAAAGTGAAGCGCTCAAAGCAATCACAATCAATGCAGCTGAGTTGACGGAGATTGATAATAGGGTAGGCAGCCTTGAAAAAGGTAAGGATGCAGATATTATAATAACGGATGGGCATCCTTTGGAATTCAAGACAAAGGTTGTTACAACTATAATAAACGGACAAATAGTTTATGAGAGGGAAGAAGATGGCACAAATTAAAACCTATTCCCAAGATGAAACAATGCTGGTTGGCAGGGCACTAGGCAGTATTTTGAAAAGTGGCGATGTGGTATGCCTGACCGGCGATTTGGGTACCGGTAAAACGGCTTTTACAAATGGCATAGCCTGTGCATTAGGAATAGATGACTATATAACAAGCCCTACCTTCACTATTGTGAATGAATATAAGACAGAGGTACCGCTTTACCATTTTGATGTTTACAGAAT
>JAEZUI010000082.1 GCA_023421115.1 Bacillota bacterium
CTCTCTCGCTCTGCCCCCGCCTATAAAATTTAATAAGGTCATATATATTTTTGCTAATCTTTTTATTTTATCATCATAAAAAAAGACAGGCGACAAAACAACTTTTATATTTTTCAAATGAGCATAATTAATAATATTTTTTGTTGCATAATTCATTCCAACAATATGTAATATTTCATATTTTTCTTCCATATTATGTGAATTCAAAAAAGAAATGTCAATACCTTGTTTTGATACATACTCAACATACTTTTGGGCTTGAATCTCGGCTCCACCATAAACAACAGACCAAGGATATCTAGTTAGTACTTTTATCTTCATTATATTTTTTATTCCTTTTTTTATGCTCTTGTATACATTTTTGTGCGATTTTATCATATTCACATATAATTGAATTCCTAGGTACAATCGTTTTGCTTTGTTTCATTAAAAAATATTTTGCTCCTACACAAATATTATATCCACATTTGAGTAACGTATATATTAATCCATATGTTTTATCCTTATATCCTTTCTTTAAAAAAAATTTTAAAACTTCTTTAATATTTTTAATAACTAATTTATAAAAAATATTTTTATCATTGTTTAAATATAATGCTTTTGCCTCAATCGTAGTATACCTGTTAAGTTTTTCCAGAAAGTGTTCAACATCAATATAGCCAAAATGAATAAAGGATAACTCCTTATTTTCAATAAAATAAATTTTTGCCTTATAATCAATTTGAAAAAACGAATGTATATTATCAGAATAGCTAACAATATTTCTTTTGAAAAACCGTATATGTGGATTTTCTAGAGGTGCGCAGTCTCCGCCTATTATAGCATGCCCAAAAAAATAATTGAAATGTGGTATCGAAACTGCATCATAATAATTTTCTTTCATGATTTTAATTAATATATTTTTTAAGTCGACAGGAACAATTTCATCTGCATCTACTGATAATATCCATTCATTGGTTGCTAAACTTAATCCGTAACTTCTAGCTGGATCAGCATATTCCATTTGTTCGAAAAAAAATATTTTATCAGTATATTCTTTTGCAATTTGAACTGTTTTGTCCTTACTATGCATATCAATAATAATAATTTCATCTACCCATTTGACGCACTCTAAACAATTTCTTATATTTTTTTCCTCATTTAAAGTATGGATAATTACACTAATCATACTTTTCACCTTTTCCCTTACACCATCTACAATAAGGGTTAGTACATATATGTTCTTCCCAATTACATTTTAGTAATATGGGTCTAATGATTCCTAATATAGATAATAATCTTTTTATATATCCCTTTATGTAAATGTTTTTAGCTATTTTATTTACGTTTATGCCATATTTAGTCATAATATTTTTATGTTCTATATTTCCATTCTTATTTGTAGAACTAACCCCCATCATACTAAAAAACACAACAGGAATATCTATAAATTTAAAAGAAACATTTTGATCAAATAAAAAAAAGAGAAAAAAGTCATAATCGGCAGCAATCTTGTAATTTATATTAAACTTTTTCTTTGAAAATAATTTTCTCTTGCAAAACATCCCTGGATGTGGAATCATTTCTCCATTATAGTTCAAGTTATCTCGGCTAACATGATTATTCGATTTCGCCTGTATAAATAATGTATCATTGATGTTTAAAATATTAGCAGATAAAATATCTTCTCCATGAATCATTGAAACTATTTCATCAATAATATAATCGTTAACTAATGCATCATCTGCACCTAAAAATTGAATATAATCTCCTGTCGCAATATCAATGCCCTTATTCATAGCATCATAAATTCCATTATCCGGCTCGCTAATCCAATAAGCAATTTTATCTTCATATTTTTTTATAATATCAATTGTTCCGTCCGTCGAATTACCATCAATAATAATATATTCGATATTAGGATACGTTTGATTTACTACACTATAAATTGTCTGTTCTATCGTTTTTACAGCATTATAGCATACTGTGATAATGCTAATTTTCCAAAAATACTGTTTCCGTATCATATATGTATTACCTTAACTTCCATGATTTCTTTCAGTCAATATAAATATCGGGTTTATGGAGTAAAACCTTTCTGGCATTTTTAATAAAGCTTACTTTTCGGTTTGGAACACTGTTTAATTCTATAATATTTTTTATAAATTCATTATCATCTTCAACACAAAAACCACCAGCAAATAATTCATTAGGATAACCAACCATACTTTCTTTAAAAAGAATGACGGGTATCCCTTTTACAATACTTTCTAATACTTTTATCTTCACTCCACTTCCTAACTTGTTAGGCACAATTACTAAATCGCTTTTTTTTATATATTCATCTACTGACTTAACTGAGCCTGTAACAATTATCCTATCTGAATTATATTGCCTTATTCTATAGTCTGGGTTTGCTCCGACAATATATAATTTATATCTATTATCTAATTCCAATAATTTATTGAATATATTCTCAATAAAATATTGAACGCCCTGAACATTAGGATACCAGGACATACTTCCAAGAAATAAAAGATTAAAAGTTGGCTGTAATAGTTCTTCCTCATTTTTAATTTGAGGAAATGCAAAATAAGGACGAATAATACTTGAAACCTTATTGTTTTCATTTGAAAGCGCTTTAAGCTCTAGAACATCTTCTTGACATAATCCCCATAAATAATCTACATTCTTAATTGCTTTTTTTTCATATGATTTTAAATTAAAATTAAAAATTCCCATTTTTAGTTTTTCTTTGCAGTTATTTACATACTTTATGTTTTCTATTAAATTCTTGTATTCTACATTATGGGCTAATAGGATTATTTTAGTTTGGGTTCGATCAATCAGGTACTCTGCAGACTTAAATATAGAATACATACGTAGATGATCTATGATAATATAATCGTAATTATTACTATTTAGTAAATATTGGAACTGATCTTGCATATTCTTTGTATCCATATGTATTCGATTTCCATATTTGAAATACAATAAATAGTCATGTTTTAGAGTAGTTGAGTATTTAACTATTCTGATTGAAGAAAGTTTATCTTTTATTCTAAGATAATTTTCGTCCTTTTCTATCTTTTCTTTTTCACCAAACGCAAGAACATCTATAGAATATAATTCAGATAAAATATCTACAATTCCAGCAGAGAAAATCGAATCTCCAGCGATACAAGGAAAAATATTTCCTGTTAAAAAAAGTAATTTTTTCATTTTTCACCTACGTGATTGTATAAATTTATTTAATCTATAAATCCTATCTATCTAAAAATCATTTCATATATTATGAAATTACTTCGAAAATAATTTGTCCGCAATCCCGCCTACAGTATAAAAAAAATTCCGAAAAGAATAGTAAACTCTTCTTCTAAAAGGTTCCCGGCGATATCTTATATAAAGCCGAAAAGAACTAACAAAACTCCTTAATAGAATTAACAGATAGTCCCACACTGAATGTTCTAAAGAAAATATTTTATTAGAACATTTCCCACAGTTATACTCAGATTTCAATAACCAGCATAGCGCCATTTTATATGAAGCAATAAGGTGATATACTTTAATACTTGGGACGTAATAAATCGTATGTCCACTGTTGGCTAACACTAACATTAAGTGAGTTTCTTCTCCATATGCAAGTGCACTGCCTTTCATACCAAGATTAACATCGAAAGATATTCCATTATTAAATATACTACGATGGTATGTCATATTGCTACCGCAGATCCATTCATACTTTACATCAATTTCTCGCTCCTCATAACAAATTTCAAATTTTCCATATTCAGGTGGAAACCAATCTGGAGGTAATTTTAAGGTAAATGGGTAGTAAGGGCCTCCAAAAACTTTAATGCTAGGCTGTCTTTGAGTAAAGCTTACAATTTGTTCACACCAATCTGGAAATGCCTTAGCGTCATCATCAATATAAGCGATGTATTCTCCCCTAGCCTCAAGCCACCCTCTATTTCTGGCGTGACTAAGACCTTGATGAAACTCTGTAACCATTCTGACGTTAGGGTATTGGGCACAAAAACTCTGAGACACTAATTTAGTATCATCAGTTGAATTATTATCTATAATGATTACTTCGTATAACTGGTGAGATAGTGTTTGAGCTACTAGCGACTTTAGACATAATTGCAATAGCTTAGCACGATTGTATGTGCAAATAACGACAGATAATAAAAGGTTTGGTTTTAGACTAAAAACTTGGTTGTTCATAGTACGGCTTAACTTCCTATTCCATTATGAAATATACGAAAAAGTTCTGTCTTCAATTCCAGTTTTAGGTTAATTACCCCATCCATTGTTTAAACATGCCCCTTAGCGATAGTAAAAGACTCTTTATCACAGACCTAAGTAATTTGCTTCCCTTTATCTGCGATGAAATACATTTCCACCAAACCCATGGTCCTAACA
>JAEZUI010000117.1 GCA_023421115.1 Bacillota bacterium
ACAATAGTGTGTTGCACCTTTCTCTATAGCCCAATCTTTCATAGCGTTAGCCACAACGTCTGCGACTTGTGGAAGAAGAGGAGTGCCCTCATCTATTGTTTTCTTTAAAGCCTTATATGTTGATTTGGACAGGCGTTCCCTCATAGTTGCATCATTAAAAACGCTAGAACCGAATAACTCTGTAAGAGAATATGTTTGTGATTCCACCTTTGACATTTAAAAAGTCCCCTTTCAATAAACATAAATTTAAATAATTAAATAAAAAACAACAGGATAAACATAGTACGTGTGACCCTGTACTTTGTTTATCGTTGAGTAAAAATAAATAGCTATAACATGTAAATTCTACAAACTTTTGTATATTACATTCACTTCAAAAAGACGAAATAAAAGAGCGTGTCAAATAAACTGAACGCCCTTGTTCATCAAATAACATCTATAAACTTTATAAAACATCATTGTTTATAACATATAAAGTATTAATGTACTATCCTATATAATAATAATAATGGGTTTAAAGAAAAAACGCAAGATGTAATTTAAAAAAAATAGCTTTGACCAGTTGATTTTTGGAAATTTTCTAATTAAAATTTAGACATGTGAATTATAAAGTTTTCTAGTACCGATATATTCAACTTCTTCATCGGTATAACTCTTAAATATATGTGAATGTTCTGAATTAATATCAAGTTCTCCTTCAATTTTATGAATGTGACCGTTTTCTGTTTTTATCGGTAATCCAGTATAGCCTGTATAGTAATGGGAATGACCGTTATAAGAAGATATACCGAAAAATGTGTGAATATGAAATGTTTCAATTCCTATCATAGTATCTGAAGTTCCGACAATTCTATGAATATGACCGTTGAATGTTTTAGATTCCAATTTATACTTATGGATATGTGAGTACATAAAAAACCTCCTATTTAACAATAAAGTAATGCAAGATATTTATTAATCTGCACAAAAAGGCTTTTTTTATTAATCCAATTATTGTATTATAATTTTAACATATCGCTGCGAGAGCTTCAAGTTAATTTTGCTGGTATAAATATAAGGTCATATCCACAAATAACCTATTCAATAAATATATAGTACGATCCATTGAGCATTTTACTTTTACCAGTTAGGGTTATGCTTTCAACCTCATATTTTTTTGTTATAACATCTTTAGCACGTCCTAGATATGAGGTAAATATATCGCCAACTCCAAAGCTATGCTTCAAATTCTTATTAAGTGTTTTGGTGAGTTCGGGAATTTTGTCTATATTCGTTAGTGTTCCATGCTGTTTGATAAACGCTTTAATAAACTTAATTTGATTATTTTTTCTTTCTACATCTCCTATGTGAAAGAGTTCACCTTCTTCATTATATCCCTGTCTGAAACGAACAAAGCCTTCTGCTTGTTTACCATTAAGTTTCTGTATACCTTTGTTTAGGTGTATGGAAAGATCTTGGAACGGGTCATCATAGTTCATATTGATGGGAACGTCAATATCGACTCCACCAAAGAGGTCAACAAGTTTAACAAAGCCGTCCGGATTTATTCTTACATAATCGTCTACTACAATGCCGAACTTTTCTTTTATAACATCGGCGAGAAAATTCATTGAGTAAGGTTCGAATTTACCTTCGTATTTCAAGTAAGGACCAATATTATGTGCAGCATTGATTTTGTAAAAACCGGCATTGTTTAATTTTCCATGGATAGAAAGATAGTGTCTTACTTTCTCATTATAATTAATGTAAAGATCTCTAGGTATCATAATTAGTTTAAGCTTTTCGTTTTCTTTATCAATACTTAAAATTCCTATAGTGTCATATAGCCCTGTTACTCTATCAGATCCGACAAATAGAATGTTTTTGCTTCCTTTTGCAACAAGCTCTTTAGAATATGTAATTTCGTTTGTAAGTCCTGGTATGGAATCGTAATCTATTTCACCAGGTGTTGGTATTATGGATGGTGTTGGCATATATTGAACATTTTTTTTTGTGATTTCAATAGGGTCAATAGTGGGTTGGCTTTCAGAGGGTAGACCTTCATATATATCTACAGCAACACTGCTGTCGTTTCCTAGAAGTCCGAATTTGCCAAGAGCAAAGACTGATAAGGTTATTATTACAAATGAACTTAGCCATATAATAATGTTTTTTTTCAATTTGATTTTGGATTTTCTTTTGTTCCTCATTTTTTTTCTCCCTTTACATTAACTAAGCATAAATTTAGATTATTACAAAAAACTGGTCAATTGCCTTTCAAAAAATGTGAATTACATTTCTTGGATAGCAAAATAATGTTCCTATGTTTGGAAGCTTAAAAGCTTCCATGATGGGCTTCGTATTTTAACTATTGTATAGGTTGTTTTATGAAATGGACTTATTCAATTTCTGTATAATAATATTTTAACATATGTTTAACGAATTTCGAGCAAAAAAGACGAAATTTAAGAAAAAGTTAATCTATTTTATTATCGGAGGAATATATTGTTGATTTTATAAAGAATTATTTGAAGTAATGGAAGGGTATGTATATGTTTGAAAAATAGAGGAGTATAGGTTGACTTTTGAAATGGCCTAGACTTTTCTATCTTTCAAATATTTTCTGGAGTTCTTCATAACGCTCATGGGTTAAAAGTGCATCTTTATCTGTATTTTTAAGTTTTAACACATAGGTCCAACGACCATAAGGGAATATTTTTTGAATCAAAAGAAGGTTTATAATATATGACTTATGGCTTCTAAAAAAGATTGAACTGTCTAACCGTTCTTCTAAATCGCTCAAGCTGTCGGAGGTTATGTATCTTTCATCCGTTGTATATATTGCGGTACTTCGGTCTTCACGTTGAATTAGTATAATTTCATTCATGTTTATAAAGTTGATACCGTCTTTATTTTTAATAACAAGTTTTTCTAAAACTCTATTAGGGTTTCCAAACTGTTTGACTGGCTGCTCAATGAGATTAGCGGAGAGGCTTTTAATTCTTTCTAGGGTTTGATTAACTCTTTCAAGCTTAAAGGGTTTAACAAGATAATCAAAGGCATATACTTCAAAGGCATCTGACATATACTCATCATGGGCTGTTGCAAATATAATAATGGTCTTGGGGTTTATATCCATTACTTTTTTTGCACATTCAATACCGTTTAATAATGGCATTTCGACGTCCATAAAAATTACATCAGGTCTAAAAGATTCGGAAAAGCAGAAGGCGGCATTTCCGTCTTCTGCTTCACCTATAAGCTCAAAGCCTTCAACTTTTGACAGTGCTTTTTTTAGCACAAGTCTCATTCCTTTATCATCATCAGCTATTAGCACTCTGAAATTCAAGCTCACCAACGCCCCCTTCTGAGAGCTTTTGGCTTACCAAGAATTTCTGAGAGGACAATTCCTTTTAAAATGTCCTTACTGTTCATATTTGTAAAATCAAGTAGATCACTTAAGCTATTTTTAGCCATTTTACTTTTTGAATCTTCTTGATATTTAGATTCCGCAGTACTATTAATTCCTTTAAAGCCACTGGGGTTCTCTTTACCTTGAGTTGAGGCAGGACCGAAAGAACCTTCCGTACCAATACCTTCTGTACTCATACCTTCGGCTTTTGTACTGTTGTTTCTTGTAACACTATTAGGAACAGAAGTGTTTTGCGAAGGTATTCCTTGAATAGGCCTATTTTGACTGGGTCTGTTAGCATTTTGCCTATTTACAGGAGGTCTGTTAGAAACAGTTCTGTTTACAGGAACACCGGAGAAAACAGGTCTAGCTTGAGGTGACCTGTTTGCAGAGGGTCCTGGTCTTTGTGTGTTTTGAGGATAATTAGTGTTGTTATTGGGATTATTCCTATAATCGCTCATAATATACAACTCCTTAAGACTTAGGTTCTTTTGTTGAAATATCAGGTTTTCCGGCTTTTGAGATGGAATCTCTCATCTGTGTATCTGCAATTACGTTTTGCATGCTGTAATAATCCATAACTCCAAGTTTTCCTTCGCGTAGTGCGGCTGCCATAGCTTTAGGAACTTCCGATTCGGCTTCAACAACTTTTGCTCTCATTTCTTGAACCATAGCTTGCATTTCTTGCTCTCTTGCAACAGCCATAGCTCTTCTTTCTTCTGCTTTTGCCTGTGCGATTCTCTTGTCAGCTTCTGCTTGGTCCGTTTGGAGTTGTGCACCTATATTTCTACCTACATCTATATCAGCTATATCAATTGATAGTATTTCAAAGGCAGTTCCGGCATCAAGACCTTTACTTAATACTGTCTTTGATATTGCGTCGGGATTTTCCAAAACTTGTTTGTGATCGGCCGCAGAACCAACAGTTGTAACAACACCTTCACCAACACGAGCGATGATGGTCTGTTCACCGGCACCACCGACCAAACGATCTATGTTTGCTCTAACTGTAACTCTTGCTTTTGCCCTAAGTTCAATACCATCTTTAGCAATTGCAGCTATAATAGGTGTCTCAATTACCTTTGGATTAACACTCATTTGAACAGCTTCTAGAACATCTCTACCAGCCAAATCAATGGCAGCAGCTCTTTCAAATTCAAGTGGAATATTCGCCCTCTGAGCAGCTATAAGTGCATTTACAACTCTGTCAACATTACCACCTGCAAGGTAGTGAGCTTCAAGTTTGTTTATTGATACGCTAATACCTGCTTTTGTAGCCTTAATCAGTGGATTTACAATCCTTGATGGGACAACTCTTCTAAGTCTCATACCTACAAGAGTAAAGATACCTACGCGTACATTTGCAGCAAAGGCAGATATCCAAAGTCCTACAGGAATAAACGAGAAAAAGAATGAAATAAATAGGATTATTGCTCCTATTGCAACAAGAATTAATAGTGGACTAAATGATGAATCTGGCATAATATTACCCCTTTCAATTGTGTGTTTTTTAAAAAAAAATTACTGTTTCATTGTTTCTCTAACAACTATTCTTCTTCCTTCTACTTTTATAACTTTTATTTTTGCGTCCTTTTGAATATACTCCGATTCTGAGACGACATCTAGCTTAACGCCGTCAAAGTCTGCAGTTCCAGCGGGACGAAGTATTGTTACTGCTTTACCTTCTTTTCCTAGGAAAAATTTTAAGTCTTCTGTCCCTTCAAAACCCTGTTCTTTGTT
>JAEZUI010000182.1 GCA_023421115.1 Bacillota bacterium
ATTGGCAGATGAATTATGCTATCCGGAATTTTAGTTTATGCAGGTCATATGTACCTGCTTTTTTCTTTTTATTTTCCCTGCAATTTATCTTGTCCAAGTTACTGACAAATAGCCTGTCCGACAACATTATTGTCACATGATTAAAATATATTCCTTTCACTACGTAAATGATTTTTAATTTTTGATGCTCTATCTGCATCTTTGTTTTTAGTTCTTCTTATCCATTTTAGCTCAACTTCATTATATGCTTGCAATTCTTCATACTCAATAACCGTACTATAAATAATTATATTATTTGTGCAATTATTCTTAATTTGAGAACAAATTAACTCTACAGCAGATTTATTATCACTCATGACTTTTATTTTAGAGTGAGTAAGTATTTCTCCATCCTGTTGCATAGCAGTTAATGTACAAATAGCTTTATGTATAGCCATTAATTCGGATTCATAGCTGCTATCAGCCTTAACAATCTTCGATAGTTTTTTTATTGTTTTTTTCATCTTGCCTTCCTTAATCATTACAGCAATTACTCCGCAATTTAAGTAATCATAATAACTCCCATCACAAAAAGCATATATTTCTACAACTATACCCCCCTAAGATTTGTAGGCTATATTTTCAAAGGTTAGATTTTTTGAAGTTGCCCTTTTAATTTCATTTCCATTAGAAGACCTGCCTATGTGGACATGGAGGTCAACAAAATAGTTTTTCATTTATAATTAATCAACTCCTATATGTTATTTGACCAGTTGTTTTTTAAAAATACCCTAATTTAAAATTATTCTAATACAGTTTTCTCTAAAGTTCTATGAAATATTTCAACAACTTAAAAAAGCCACAAAAATCAAAAAACAAAAACGTTGACAAAATACCTGTTTTATATTACTATATTAATATAGATAAAAACTTCTGTGATAGTTATGTTAGTGAAAAGTGATAAAAGAGTTACAAATGAAAGTGTAAGTACCTATCATATTAACGAACTACCGATTGTTAACACTATTCTTGTAATTTACCTTTTGCAGTAATTATTCCGGGTATTTCTCCACTATTTATAAGACTTGTTTTACGCATCATATTGGTTCTATCAAACCTTTTATTTGATTTTTGTTTTTTATAGGCACTCTTATTTATTCTCATCAAAGACATGAACATCATGTTGCATAATTCTAATTTCTCCAAATTATATTTTAATTTAGCTACCTATTAGAAAAAAATATTAATATTGACTTATTGCGAATTTGTGGCTAAAAAATTACTTGGATTAGGTTATTCAAAAAATAACTGCTTAATTGACATTTCAAAAAATTGATTAGTTTTGTTTTGCGATTTAAATATTGCACAATTCATTTTTGAAATAACCTTATAGGCCAATAATTCTTGTAAAAAAATAATTAGATATAAATCTTATATATTTTAGTTTTAACATAACAGAAATGACAAAAAGAAAACTATTAAGGGAAAAAAGGGAAGGAGAATGCAATATGAAACAAAAAACAAAGGTGATTTTCACAAAACTATTAACTTTCGCTATCCTTTTAACCATGCTTACAGTATCTGTACAAGCTGCAACAACTCTTTATTCAAATCAAACTGGTACTCAGGACGGTTACGACTATGAACTATGGAGAGATTACGGTAACACAAGTATGACTCTCAATAATGGTGGTAACTTCAGTTGCCAGTGGGGTGGGATTGGAAATGTTTTATTTCGTAAAGGTAAAAAATTCGATTCTACAAAGACATATCAACAAATTGGAAACATATCAATAGACTATGGTGCTACCTTTAATCCTGGTGGAAATTCCTATCTTTGTGTATATGGTTGGACAAAATCGGCACTTGTAGAGTATTATATCATCGATAACTGGGGTACCTATCGCCCTACCGGTACTTATAAAGGCAGCATTTATGTTGACGGTGGTATGTATGATATATATGTTACCACTCGTTATAACCAACCTTCAATTGAAGGCACTTCAACTTTTAATCAGTATTGGAGCGTTCGCCAATCTAAGCGCTCGAGCGGAACCATATCTGTAAGTGAGCACTTCAAGAAGTGGGAAAGCTTAGGCATGAGAATGGGAAATTTATATGAAGTTGCATTTACTGTTGAAGGTTACCAGAGCAACGGAAGTGCCAATGTTTATTCAAATACACTTACTATCGGTGGAAGTAGCAATAACAACACTGGTAATACTGGTAATACTGGTAATACTGGAAACACTGGTGCTACTAGTGGTAAAACTTCAATTATGCAATGTGAGACCATGACTAAAGGTGGTACATATACAGGTAATATCGGCTCACCGTTCTCCGGAGTAGCTTTGTATGCCAACAATGATTCTGTTAAATATACGCAGTATTTTGAATCGGGCACTAACAGTTTTTCGCTTCGCGCTTGTTCAAATAACGGCAACATGGCCAGAGTAGATTTAAAAATCGGCGGACAGTATAAAGGTACTTTCTACTACGGCGGAAGTTATCCTGCAGTGTATACTATAAATAATGTAAGTCACGGAACCGGAAATCAGACTGTAGAACTCATTGTAACAGCTGATAACGGAAGTTGGGATGCTCTCTTAGATTATTTACAGATTAATTAAAAAGCTTGCAGTGCTAAAATGGTACTGTTTGAATCTTCGATTTAAACAGTACCATTTCTTTAGACAAAATCCCGGTGTAGTCTTGCTCACCGGGATTTTTGTATATATTACCCTTAAATATAGTCTTATCCCACAATCTCTTTATCCTTCTTGACAACCGACGACCACTTTCCGCATCGATCACCCCAACGGGCAAGGACTTCGCTATTTGAAGTAATTTCAATGACTTCACACAAGTTAGAGCAATCATTGCATTCTATACTTCTTGCTTTATATTCATTTTCTGCAGCTCCAAAACCATAAAAGTTTGAGCCTTGAGAACCTTTTTCCATCTTCTCCTTTGCAATGAGGGCTGCACCATATGCACCCATCACATCATGGTATTTCGGAATTATAATCTTTTTGCCTATGGCCTTTTCAAACGCTGCAACAATTCCGACATTTGCTGCCACACCACCCTGGAATACAATTGTATCTTCGAGGTCTTTTCCCTTTGCAAGATTATTTAAATAGTTTCTGACTAAAGCTTCACACAGACCGTTTATTATATCTTCTGTGCTGTGTCCTGTCTGCTGTTTATGAATCATATCCGACTCTGCAAATACAGCACATCTTCCGGCTATTCTTACGGGTGAGTTTGACTTTAGTGCATAAGTACCGAAATCTTCAATCGCAATTTCAAGTCTTGCTGCCTGCCTGTCCAAAAACGAACCGGTACCAGCGGCACAAACGGTATTCATTGCGAAATCATATACTACTCCGTTTTTAAGTATTATAATTTTTGAATCCTGTCCCCCGATTTCAAGAATTGTCTTTACATCAGGGACAAGCATTTGGGCTGCAACGGCATGAGTGGTGATCTCATTTTTTACTATATCAGCTCCAATAATTACACTGGCCAGCTGTCTTCCGCTTCCCGTCGTGCCTACTCCTCTTATTACCGTGTTTTGTCCAAATTTATCGGAAAGCATTTTCATTCCTGACCGTAAAGCATTTATGGGCTGACCACTTGTTCTCAGATAAAGCTTCTCAATAACTTCATTTTCCCCATTTATAACTACTAGATTCGTACTGACTGAGCCCACATCAACTCCTAGATAAAGCAACACTTTTCCCAACTTCTAATCTCTCCCTTCTCTTATTTAGCAAATCTACAAATGCCTCTATTCTTGTCATATAGCCTGCTTCACCCGTCATTTCATCAATTATCAAAGTAAGGATGGGTATATCATAATCCCTTTCAATAGAAGGCAATATACTTTGGGCGACAATTTCGGGCATACAAGTGAGTGGATATATCTGTACAACACCGTCAAAGCCTTTTTTTGCATATAATACGGTATTTCCTATGGTTTCTTGTGCGTGACCACCTATCATTCTGCCTAGATACGGTTCTGCAGCTTCGCTGTATTGAAGATTTTTCTTAGCGGGAAGTATATTTTTAAGCATATGTTCAATTATCCACCCACTAACAGTTACAGCTCTATCCACTTCAATACCCATATTTCCAAGTATAGATTCTATATGAAAGTTTGCAAACTGATCTATAGTTGTATAAATTTCGCCAACAATTCCGACTTTCAAAGGAACAAACTCCTTATCTATGTCAATGTCCATCAGCTGCTTTTTTGTTTCATTCAAAAGCTTCAAAATCTCTTGAGATCCATTTGCTTTCCTGACTTTAATAAGCATAGTCTTGTAAACCTTGTCTGTCGAACCTTTTGTTAACTCCCTAGGTCTTATTTTATAGGTCAGCCTCTCAACTTCATCAACTCTTTTCGAAACAATTGTTGTATTTTTTATAACCTTGATAATCTTGTAAACATTAAATCCACCTGCCAGTTTCTTAATTCTTTCCAAAAATTCTTTTATATTACCATTCGGACCATCAAGTGTAATGATATCCATGTTATAATTGGCATCGGCAAGTATCTCTTTACTCATCTCACAATAATAACCGAATCTGCAAGGTCCCCGTCCACCGGTTATAAGAATAGTGTCTGCACCTAATCCATGTGCTTCTATATAGTTGCCTATATTAATTTTCAAAGGAAGGCACGCCATTTCCGGTGCATACTTGGTACCAATTTCTAAGGTCTTCTTATTATTGTAAGGTGGTATTATGCATTCTACTCCAATATCATCGAGTAAAGCTTTAGCTGAAATATAAGTATTACCCATGTGCGGAAATGTTATTTTCACCTTTTTTCCTCCATCTGATCATGTCAATGAATGCTTCAATTCTTGTATCCATTCCTGCTTCACCGGAATGCTCATCAAT
This sequence comes from Bacillota bacterium, assembly GCA_023421115.1. Classification (GTDB taxonomy): domain Bacteria; phylum Bacillota; class Clostridia; order Acetivibrionales; family Acetivibrionaceae; genus Acetivibrio. The sequence continues at coordinate 4,891 of JAEZUI010000182.1, forward strand.
AGTTAGAGTTATAAATGGCAGTTCCTTTTTTCTTCTAACCCTTCTTTCAATCAGGTCACTTACAAATGAATCTATGCCGCAGCCAAAACTCATCAAATAAATAATTCCATCTATATCCTTTCTGTCCAAAAAATGCATTGTGCTGCCAATCGCTCTAGTTCCGTAATTCCAAAACATTTTTTTTGATAAAGTTTTTGCCTTCTCCTTTACAACTTTGCTGTTCACCATATCAATGGTTAATATGTTTACGCCATTATTTTTAAGTTTGTTTACCATATCCATATTTACGTAACTGTCATATACATTATAGCTGTGTCCTATTACTGCAATATTAAGCCTTGGTTCATCGGTTTTCTTTATCAACCGTAGCTTTTTACTTAATATATCCTCGGGAAGTACACCTTTCTTAACTTCAGTTCTGTATTCTATGAAGCTTTCAATAGCTTTCCTATATGCTTTGCGTATCTTCCTTCTTTCATTGGTAAAATAACCTCCCACTTCAAAGGCTTGAATGAGAGCATTACTCCCATTTTTCCACAAATCAACATCCACATCGATAATTTCAGGTAAGCCGGTAATGGTGTTTCTGATCATATCGGGAAGACCCCCGAATTTTGGACAAATATATTCTCCTTTTGAAACACTTGTAAACCTAGGAATTAGTAAAAAGTCTACTTTATCTCTAAGTTCGATAACATGCCCATAAAATACTTTTACGGGAAGGCATGCTTCATCAACACATGTTTTTGAACCGTCATCAATTATCTTTTTTGTAGTATTTCCTGAAACCACAATCTCTGCTCCTAATTCCTCAAAAAAGGTATTCCACAGAGGAAAATAGTTATAATAGAATAGAGCTCTGGGTATTCCAACTTTTTTTGACATATAAAACACCTCAAAAGGTATTATTGACTTATATGCAAATGATTATACCCACCATTGTCAATCTAAAGTTCATATAATTTTTATCTTAAATTAGTTTTTAGGTTATTTTTTAAGGCAACAGATTTGTAGTAGTCTTTATGGTATTCTTTATACAATAAAAAATACTCCGAACAATTGGTGGAGTTTTTTTGAAATACTTTAATGGGATTATTTTTAGCGGATCAATTGATTATTCAAGAGAATTATTTTTGTTCATGACTCGAAAAAACTTGAGTGACGGGTCAAATGGTGGTACTGGGATTTTGGAGCCTTTATGAAGAGAGTGCCTACTGTTTAAGTGTCAAACAACTCCATTACGTGACTTTCGGATAGAATCTGTAGGATGCCATTCGGCAGACAGATGAACGATATTTTGCTACGCAAAAATCGTACCTCAGCTTGATAATTTTTGCACGCTTCTATGCGACCTCCTGTCGCGAGACGCTAAAAATGCCATCCGTGGCATTTTTACTTCAAATTATCAAGCTTTCGGCAACAGATTCTAATGCTCAGGTCAAGTAATTGCGTCATTTGACACTTAAACAGGTTTATACTTTAATTAGGATTTTTTTTGCTGTTTTATTGTTATAGCTTTTTTAATTTGGTTTTTTGTATATTATAGGTTTTTTGTAAGCTACTGCGTTTCAAGAAACTTGGTTCTGGGAGTTTTACACTTAAATATATAGTGTAGTTTGTAAATGGGTCTTATTAATTTGAACGTAGCTTTTTAACAAAGTTTTATTGTTTATGGTTTAAAAATTTATTTAAATTTACCATAGCCATTTAGGTCTTGGGAAATATTCAAAGGCTACTTTGCCTAAAAGCTTACTTTTGTGTACGTAATTTGTTGTGAACCAACGTCTCGAGTCACTTGAGTTATTTCTGTTATCACCCATCATAAAATAACTGTCTTCTGGGACAATATAAGGGCCTAAATCTTCTTTTTTCATTTCTTCTTTAATATAAGGCTCTTCAAGTTTGACGTTGTCAACATATACTTCACCATTCTTTATTTCAACCGTTTCACCGGGCAAACCTATCACTCTTTTTACATAATTTAATTTCTCGTCGTCAGGATACTTAAAAACTACTATATCGCCTCTTTTTGGATCTGTAAAAAGATAATGAAGCCTGCTGGCAAAAACTCTATCTCCGGTCATAATTGTATTTTCCATTGAACCTGTAGGTATATAGGCATTTATAATTACAAACCTTGTCAAAAATAAAGCAATTAGTAATGCCGATCCTAAATATTTTATCCAGCTTATTATTTCCTTCATGTCAATTTTACTTTTGCTTTCATTGCTAATAGAATCATTGTTTTCCATAACACAGACTCCTATCTATATCGCAGCTAAAAGCTGCTACTAAAGTAGTGAAAATCACAATATAGTAAAAGGTGAGGTATCCCCCACCTTTTTGTTGTATATATAAATATTATGCCTTGCCGTCACAACCCAATACGTTGATAATTTTGTTTTTAACAAGTTCTTTAATAGCTGTTCTAGCTGGTGCAAGATATTGTCTTGGATCAAAATGTGAAGGATTTTCAGCAAAATACTTTCTGATGCTTCCTGTTAATGCAAGTCTTAAGTCTGAATCGATGTTTATCTTACAAACTGCCATTTTAGCTGCTTGTCTTAACATTTCTTCAGGAACACCCTTTGCACCTGGCATGTTACCACCGAATTTGTTGATCATTTCAACATATTCAGGCACAACTGATGATGCACCGTGCAATACGATTGGGAATCCTGGAAGTCTCTTTTGAACTTCTTCCAATATATCGAATCTTAATTTAGCTTCGCCTTTGAATTTGAAGGCTCCATGGCTTGTTCCTATTGCTATTGCCAAAGAGTCAACACCTGTCTTTTGAACGAACTCTTCAACCTGATCAGGATCTGTAAATGCTGCATCTGCATCAGATACATTAACTGCATCTTCTATACCTGCAAGTCTGCCAAGCTCTCCTTCGACAGTAACACCCTTATCGTGTGCGTATTCAACAACCTGCTTTGTCAATTTGATATTATCTTCGAAAGAATGGTGTGAACCGTCTATCATAACTGATGTAAAACCACCATCTATACATGATTTACAAAGTTCGAAGGTATCACCATGGTCAAGGTGAACACAGATTGGAAGACCTGTTTCTATTATAGCTGCTTCTATAAGCTTCATTAAGTATGTATGATTTGCATACTTTCTAGCACCTGCTGAAACTTGAAGAATTAATGGAGCATTAACTTCCTTTGCAGCTTCAGTTATTCCCTGAACTATTTCCATGTTGTTAACATTGAATGCACCAATAGCGTATCCGCCTTCATAAGCTTTCTTAAACATTTCTTTACTTGTTACTAATGGCATTTTTTCCACTCCTTATATTGAATTTAGTTATAATAACCACTTGTCAAGAAATGATTGAAATATCACTATGGATTTACACTTGCCCCTTTTGAATATAAGGCTTAATGTAAAAACAATTCCAAAGTTATATTTCCAACATTCCTAAGTTTTTATCATAATAATTCTATCAGATTCAGATTGAAAATCAAGGTATTATTAAAAATTAATTGATAATATTTTATCAAGGATAATTGCATTTTAAACATAATTATGTTATATTTTTAGATGATTTTGTTAAACATATAGGCAATATATGTTGGTATAATTTATAACTTATTTATATATTTCAAGGAGGTTATGTTATGAGCCGTTTAGAAGGTGCATGTATGTTCGGTCAATCAGGTGGCCCAACATCCGTTATTAACGCTAGTGCTGCCGGAGTTATTCAGGAAGCATTGAAGCAAGAGTGTATTACAGCCGTTTATGGAGCCGCACACGGAATTAAAGGTGTATTAGATGAGCAATTCTATGACATGAGTCAGGAAGATCCTTATGAGTTGGACTTAATGAAAACTACACCATCATCCGCTTTAGGTTCAGTAAGATACAAGCTTAAGAGTGCTGATGATGATGAGACAGATTATAAGAGACTTTTAGAGGTATTCAAAAAATACAATATCAGATATTTCTTCTACAATGGTGGAAACGACTCAATGGATACTTGTAACAAAGTAAGCAAGTACATGCAGAAAGTTGGTTACGAATGTAGAGTAATGGGTGTTCCTAAGACTATAGACAATGATTTATGGGGAACAGACCACTGCCCAGGTTACGGTAGTGCTGCAAAATACATAGCTACTTCATTTATGGAAGTTTACCATGATGCTAGGGTTTATAATACTGGAATGGTAACAGTTCTTGAAGTTATGGGTAGAAATGCTGGCTGGCTTACAGCTGCTTCAGCTTTGGCTGCTTACAAAGGAAATGGCCCTGATTTAATCTATTTGCCTGAACTTCCTTTCAGCATTGAAAAGTTCCTTGAGGACACAGAAAATGTATACAATAAAACTGGTAAAGTTATTGTTGCTATTTCTGAAGGTTGTAAAGACGAACAAGGCAGATATATTGCCGAAATGGGTTCAAGTCTTGCAAAAGATTCCTTCGGTCATTCCCAGCTTGGCGGTGCTGCATCAATACTTGCAAACATTGCAAAAGACAAGCTTGGAACTAAAGTAAGAGGAATAGAGTTCAGCTTGCTTCAAAGGTGTGCTGCTCACGTTGGTTCATTAACAGACGTTAACGAAGCTTACATGGCAGGACAAATGGCAGTTAGGCATGCTGTTGAAGGTAAAACAGATTACATGGTAGCCTTTGAGAGAGCTGCTGGTTCTGAATACAAGTGTACTACTAAACTTATCAACCTTACAGATGTTGCAAACACAGAAAAGACTGTTCCAAGAGAATGGATCAATAAAGAAGGAAACGGCTTGACACAAGACTTCATTAACTACGCACTTCCATTAATTCAAGGCGAATCAAGACCTGTATTGGAAGATGGACTTCCTAGATTTGCAAAGTTAAAGAAAGTTTATGCTAAAAAATAATTGATTAAGGGATAACAAAAAACAACTTCCTATTCTCATATTTTGAAAGCATTATTAAATCAAGTTTTTCGTTATCCAAGAGTAAGAACTTATAATTTAATCGTACCTAAATAGGATTAGCTATGGAAATTGTTCCATAGCTAATTTATTTTCAGGAAGTTGACAATCTCACAACCTCACACTTTTAGTTGACAAATAATCTGATAAAAACTATACTAAATATGTAGGGTAATTAAAAATCTCTAATAAAATTTTATTTGTTAATATGGATCATATAACTGGCGGAAGTGGAATTACCACAGGGAGTATGATTCTTAATTTTATCGACCGCCTGGGTAACTAATAATACTCAGGCGGTTTTTTATTTGGTTATATCAGTTTTAATTTAGGGTAAATATAGAGTAGTACACCTAGAAAGTTCCTTGACAGAGGAGGTTTTAAAATATGGAACAAAACGCTTGGAATGGATTTGTGTCTGGAAACTGGGAAAACAGTATAGATGTAAGGGATTTTATTGTGAGCAATTACACCCCTTATGAAGGTACCGAAGAATTTCTTGTAGAATCAAGTATCAAGACAAAAAAATTGTGGAGCAAGAGCAAGAAGCTACTTAGTGATGAACGTCTTAAAGACGGTGTATTAAATATTGATACAAAAACTGTATCAAGTATTACAAGCCATGCTCCCGGTTATATAGATGAGAAATACGAGGTTATCAAAGGCCTTCAGACAGATAAACCTCTTAAAAGAGCTATTATACCTTACGGTGGAATCAGAATGGCCAAACAGGCTTGTGAAAAATACGGGTATACTCTTTCACCAAAAATTGAAAACATTTTTGAAAATTACCGTAAAACCCATAATGATGGAGTGTTTAGTGCCTATACGCCGGAAATGCGAAAGGCTAGAAAGTCCGGTGTCATAACAGGTCTACCCGATGCCTACGGACGTGGAAGAATCATCGGAGATTACAGACGTGTTGCACTTTACGGTGTAAATAAGCTTATTGAAGAAAAGAAAAAAGATTTAAACACTCTTCTCAATAAGCCTATGAATGAAGAAAATATGCGATTAAGAGAGGAAGTAAATGAACAAATCAAGTCCTTGAATGAGCTTGTTAAAATGGGTGAAAGCTATGGTTTTGACCTATCAATGCCCGCGAAAAATTCATTTGAAGCCGTACAGTGGACTTACCTAGCTTTCCTTGGTGCAATGAAGGAAACAAACGGAGCAGCTAATTCTCTCGGAAGAGTATGTAGTTTCCTTGACGTATACATTGAAAGAGACCTTAAAGCTGGATCAATTTCAGAAGTAGATGCTCAGGAATTAATTGATCAGTTTATAATCAAACTTAGATTTATACGTCATTTGAGAACGCCTGACTATAATGAGCTATTTGCCGGCGACCCAGTTTGGATTACCGAATCGATAGGTGGAATATGCAAAGACGGAAGGCCTATGGTGACCAAAACTTCCTTCCGACTCCTTCAAACACTTTTTAATTTAGGTCCTTCTCCAGAACCTAATATAACCATACTATGGTCGCAAAAGCTGCCCCTTGGCTTTAAAAGATTTTGTGCAAAAGTATCTATGGTTACAAGTGCTATACAGTATGAAAATGATGATCTTATGAGTCAACACTTTCATGACGATTACGGAATATCCTGCTGTGTGTCAGCAATGCGTATAGGAAAAGACATGCAATACTTTGGCGCACGCTGTAACCTGCCAAAGCTTCTACTGCTTGCCTTAAATGGCGGGAAAGACGAAGTATCGGGTGAACAGGTTGCTCCTGGGTTTGAACCCTATACCGATGAATACCTTGATTACAATAAGGTAATGGGCCGATTCAAACAAATGCAAAAGTGGCTGGCAGGTCTATATGTCAATACAATGAACATAATCCATTACATGCATGATAAATATGCCTACGAAAGGCTCATGATGGCTCTCCACGACACTGAGGTAAATAGGCTTATGGCCTTTGGTATTGCAGGTTTGTCTGTTTTGGCTGATTCCTTCAGTGCTATGAAATACACCTATGTAAAAGTAATTCGGGATGAAAGAGGTCTGATTACCGACTTTGAAATAAAGGGTGATTATCCCCAATTCGGTAACGACGATGATAGAGTTGACAGCATTGCTTCAACCATTGTTAAAGACTTTTATAATGACTTAAAAGATCACGAAACTTATAGAAACGCCGTACACACCCTTTCAATACTTACTATTACATCGAATGTTGTCTACGGCAAAAAAACCGGCTCAACTCCCGATGGAAGAAAGAAGGGCGAACCCTTCGCACCGGGAGCCAATCCAATGCATGGAAGAGATAAGATGGGGGCATTAGCCGCTCTTAACTCTTTGGCAAAAATCCCCTACGAATATTGTAAAGATGGAGTTTCACTCACATTAACCCTTGTTCCCCGCTCCCTTGGCAGAGAAATAAATGCAAGGTTAAATAATCTTGTTGCTCTATTAGACGGTTATTTTATTCAGGGTGGACACCATGTAAATATAAATGTGTTTGAAAGAACAGTGTTGGAAAAAGCAATGGAAGACCCCTATAACTATCCACAGCTGACAATAAGGGTTTCAGGGTATGCTGTTAATTTCATTAGGCTTACCCACCAACAGCAGCTTGAAGTTATTGCTCGAACCTTCCACAATGCAATGTAAAGGGTGATTAATATGACTATAAAAGGCAGAATACATTCTTTTGAATCCTTTGGTACTGTTGACGGTCCGGGCATAAGATTTGTAATATTTATGCAGGGCTGTCCTTTCCGCTGCCTTTATTGTCACAACCCCGATACCTGGAGTAGCGAAAGCGGTGATTTATATTGCGTTGAAGATGTGTTCGACAAAATCAAACGGTATATTCCCTACTTTAAAAACTCCGGCGGCGGTATTACTGTGTCCGGGGGAGAACCGCTTATTCAGGTTGAGTTTATTACAGAGCTATTCAAGAAATGTAAGGAAGAAGGAATTCACACAGCTGTCGATACAAATGGTTTTGTAGACAGCAATTCCGCTGGGGTTAATGCACTATTGGATTATACTGATCTTGTACTTCTCGATATAAAGCATATAGATGACGAAAAACACAAATCTTTGACAGGATTGACTAATATGAAGGTTCTTAAATTTGCACAACACTTAAGCAAAAGGCAAATTCCTGTATGGATAAGATATGTAGTTGTACCCGGTCTTACTGACTTTGAACCGGATGTAAAAAAACTTGGCAAATTCATTGAAGGTCTTTCAAATATAAAAAATATCGAACTTCTGCCCTTTCACAAAATCGGGGAATACAAGTGGAAGGAACTTGAGCTTGATTATAAGCTCTATGATACACCTCCTGCTGATGAAAATGATATTGAAAGGGTTCGTAGAATACTCTTTTCAGGTAAGTTAAACTCCGATAAATAAAGGGGGCTAACGCCCCGTTTAAACCCATGTAGTAGATTGCTCTTTGTGAGAAAGGCGAAGAGTTTATTTTCTGAAAATATTAATGCACTTTCATAAGAAAAAATAAAACAGAAACTCAAGATACATCCTTAAGTTCCTACTATAAAAACCATTATATTTTAAATTGGAAGCATTGTTCCTTTTCCAAGGAAGTAATTCCTCAAATATCCAAAGTCAATTGAATTAACACTGCCATTATTGTCAATGTCAGCCGCTGCCAAACCCTCTTTCCCTGAAGGAAACTCTTTAGTAATTCCAAGTAAATATTTTCTCATATGGCCGAAATCAATTGAATTCACATTTCCATTGCCATCTACATCTCCTAATAAAATATCTACAACCCAAACCTCATATTTCGCTTCACCGACAACAAAATCCAACTCTGCTTTATGAACGGCATTTGGAGTAGATGAGTTATATATGGGGTTACCGGTCAAATCCAAGAAAAATAAGTATTCAAGATTTGCAAGTGATGTAATGTTATATATTTGATTATACGCTAATTCTAGAGTAAGCAATTTAGATAAATTACCAAGTGCATCTATGTCTCTTATTTGATTCTCAGATAAAGATAAAGAAGCCAAGTTAGTAAGGTTGGCAAGCGGGCTTATATCGTTTATTTGGTTATCAAGTAAAAATAAAAAATTTAAGCTAGTCAAATTACTTAGCGGGGCTATATCACTTATTTGATTTCTAGATAAAGATAAAGTAGTCAAATTAGTAAGGTTACTAAGCGGGCTTATATCACTTAATAGATTTTTTGTTAAATATAACACCTCAAGATTAACAAAGTTACTAAGTGGAGTTATGTCACTTATTTGATTATTATATAATATTAATTCTTTAACATAACGTACATCACTAATAAAAATATCTCCCTCAGGTTTGTTTATTTCTTTTCGTATAGCAGCTTCAAGGTTTTTATCTTCAAAAACAATTACATCATCTTCTTCTCCGCTTCCTGTTTCTGCTATAATGCTGCCTTGTCCATCTGATACTTTTAGCTCTGCATCTTCAGACGCATATGCAAAACTCAGAAATTGCTTTGATAAAATAAAACCTGCAACAATACAAAATACAAAAACAAATGAATTAACTTTTTTCATTACACCTTTCCTCCCCAAAATAAAAAGCACTCTATGAATGCCTTAAGAATACACTTGCTTCTTTTTAGTTAATTAAGCAAAATACTTCAAACTACATTCAACATAATTATATGATACCTATAATATTTATGTAACCAAATTTGGTTATTTTTGCGATAAATATTCTTAATATGTTTTAAAACAGGGTTATTCACCTTGCATTTTTATTACAAGGGTAGATTTATGTAGTCAAAAAGTATATTTATAAATTTTTCATTTTACTTCTACAAATTTCATCGATCCTGTTATATAACCCGTACCACCTCTGAACTCCATTTTCCAGTTTGAAGTAATGGGCTATGTATGGGGCCAAAAGAGCCAAAACCAATAAGCTTACCAACAGGATTACTGGTTTTTCAAAAGACACAGCAAATAGAATAGTAACAATAAAAAACAGTGCAAAGGCAAGAGTAACCATAAGATGTATCAGCCTTTCATGCTGGAGATACTGAATTTGGGTTTTGTGGTAATTCTTCAGCCACTCCCAATCTAAATCTTCCCCTTTATCCAATGTTTCTATAATAAATTGTTCATGCTTTTTCAAATAATCTTCCATATAACTCAACTCCTATGTTTCCTATATTCACTTGCTTGACTAAAGTATTAATCCCTACAATATTAATTATGTCGGGATTAGATTGATTATCAAAGCTGCCAACATTATAAGAGTTTTTTATTAGACATTTGACCACTCTCATAATCTTTTTATTTTGCTCCTTCGTAAATCCATTCTCTTCCTTCAACAAGGTTAGCTTCATATAATAAATCCTGTATGGAACTTCTTCTGACATCTCCTAAATTTAGTATTCCTGATTTTTGCTTGGATTTTTCATAAATATACTGCCTTCCTATTGATAAGTTATTAATGCCGGCAGACTTTACAGTATCTTGAGGTACAGAAATCACCACAGGTATAATCACTTCATCGCCTGTTGCCCTTAGTTTAATTTGATTTAGTAGATTTTCAAATTTTTCTTCTTCATCACCTTTTTTATCAGCGTCAGGATTTAATGCTAAGGAGACAAGTACCAAATTTTCTTTATCCTCATATACAAAACCTCTGTCATGGGCAAATTCAAAAACCGCTGCAATCGCTTCATCTACCGGCATTCTCCTCAAATCATTGTCCATAAGAAGTATGTCTGCATCTCTATTTATTGTGTTTATGCCTATAACTAAGTTATTTCTGTCAATCAACAACTCTAGACTGGGATTTATATCAATGTCAACAACAGCATAACTTTTGTCAATGGGATGCATCTTTATAAAGTGAAGCGCAACTGGAAATAGCATCATACCTAAAATAACAATACTTGCTACAGCAGCAACTTTTCTTACTATGTTTTGATGGTTTTCTTTTTTTTCCCAAACTGCAAATCCTATCTGCTGACCTAAAAACATTCCTTTTTTCTTTTTTACTAAAACAAAACTGCAATCGCTGACCATCACAATTGCACCATCTTGTGCTAATTCTACAATAGTACCTATGTTATGGCTTTGGTCCATTTGTGCATAAGTTTTATCGATATAACCCTTCAAACATTTAAGGCCACTTCTAATAATCAGACTTAATGCAACTACAAACATTCGGTTCTTTTCTAGTGTCCCTCGGTATACATTTACTACATCCAATACATCTTGAATTGGCAGAGTCTTTTTCTTTTCGATTTTTTCTAGCAACCATTCATCTTCCACAATACCTTTAGCAGCCTTTATGCACGCAAATATTGAACCTTCATTCTTTGGGCTACAGGACAAAAGATTGCGAAAAGAGATTCTGTGACGGTTAAGCTCATTTTTCAGAGCTGAAATATCTTTCTTTATTTCTATAGCATTAAACTCATTGGCATCCTCCAATTTTGTATATACTTCCTCAAAATCATTGTTCTGCTCTTTTCCCAAATATGTAAATGGATTGTCTTTTATTAGTTCACCTTGCTTTTGTCTTCTAGCAGCATAACGAATTTTGAAATCCAAAGACCCATCCCTCCATTCGCACAAAAAGCCATTTGAACTAGCTTATAAGGTTTAAAACTTTTTAGACCTCTTTAGATATATCGGATAATTTGATATTTATTTAAACATAAATATCCATTATGTCCATTACAAAAAACAAAAAAAGAAGCAGTGTGCGTATACATACGCTGCTTCTTTTTTATTTTTTCTCAATTATTCATACTAAATAGTATTCATACTTTCATCAATCCAAAGAACGTACTACTTAACTCTGGTTATTTCAGTTGAAGTAGAATCTGCCATATTGATTAATGTCGCTTTATCTTCATTATCTTTCGAAAGCATAAATAAGAAATGCAAATACTCTTCTTTATTTAAAGTATCACTCTTATCTGCGCCTTCTGATTGAAATGTCTCGTAGTGAAGCTTTAGAGAAAACAGATTAAAATATCCGCCTGTGTATGTGTCGTACTTGCTGAGATAATCTTGTAAACTTAACTTCACATCAGCTAATGCTTTTACACCGGAGTAAATCTCTGCCGGACCTTTATAATAATTATCCGATACATTACTCTTATCTAAAAAATAAGCGTAGTGCCCATCTGTACTAATCTCGATTGCCAGGCCACTCTCCGCTTCCCATTTCCCAAATACTTTGTCATCGGAGCTTTTTAACGGATCAGACACTGAATTAGAATCAACAGACACAATCGGTGCTGTCGGAACCGGTTCGGTCTGTTTTTTCTCACAAGCAGTAAAAGATAGCAACATTATTAATGCAAAAACACTTGATATTACCCTTTTCTTCATCAAACTAACCTCCACAAAAATTTATATAAATATATATTACCACAATGTTGCTACTTTTTGAAAGCCCCTAAAGGACAAACTTTCGACAAAATTTATATTTATAGACAAATAACCAAAGGCAAGGTTACGTAAGAAACCCTTCCCTTTGGTTATTTTAAGGTAATTTCGAAAGCTTTACCATTTATTTTGTTCGGAAGCCTGAAATTCTCTGGGATATTCTTTGAGGGTTAAATATAGTTTAAGTTATTTTCAAAAGGTCTGATCAATTATCTTGTCCAAGCACAAATCTGCTCTTCCTCTCGATATCAAAATCAGTAAACGTAGGAACATGCTCTGCTACATACTCCAAATGTTTTGTCTTAAACTTATATTTTGTTAATACCAAAACCTCACAAAGCTCCAGCTTATCTTTTTTTATACTCAAATTCACAGTAAAATCATTATACCTTCCGTCATTGGATTTAAAATGTGCCATAGCTGTCTTTTCTTCCACCAAATCCATTGAAGTATATTCTTCAAGGCTCAAGTTTAAGCTACTCTCAAAAGAAGTACTAAAAGAATCCATAAACTTTTCCAGGTCGATTTTTGGCTCAAGGTCTTTTGTCGCATCATCCTGTGAAGAGGTCAAAATTGCCAGCTTCCCACAGTTATTTATGGTTGAATCCAACCTTGCCTTTTCTGCCATAAGTTGAAAACATTCAACTAGTGGGCCTAATAGTATTGTCGAAGCGACTACCAATAGAATAGCATATGCAATACCCTTCATATAATCACCATTATTCCAAGTCCTTGTAGTATCTTATACCTGTTACCGGAAGCCTAAACGAAACTTCATAGTCAATCTGTCTCTCAGAACCTGCCAGTTCAAATCTGAAGGGGTATGCTGCCCGTATTTCAACATAAAAAGTCTCGCCCCTTTGTACATAAGGCTTTAATGTACTGTCCAAGTTCTTATAGTAATCATAGGAATACTCGCCTTCATGATCCGAACTTATTTCTATCTTATCTGGACTTTTATTGAAAACATGTTTGGTTTTCAAATTTTCCAATATAAATTCCTTTTCATCTTGAGGCAGATAATTATAACTTGCAGCTATGGATGCTAAATTGTAAGTCTCATAAGCTAAAGTCATATACCAAGGAAAGAATATAACAAAGTTTGTAAATACAACAAAAATGGTGACTACAAGCATAGCTATCAATATAACTTTAGCAAATCCCGCCATTTAGCCTTCTCTCCTTCTTCGTGTTTCTCTAAAAATGCTTTACATCCATTTTCTTTTTGAGAAATCCTTTACCTCAGCTATTAAACTTTTTGCCGTCCTAAACCTTGCATATTTCTTGCAATAAATTCTGTTTTCTGCATAATATCTTATGAAAGCCAATTCTGTATTACATCCTCCCATAGCCATGTCCATACATCCTCAACCCTATCGGTCAACCAACCACCTGACATAAACTGTACAATAATACCTATTATCACAACAATAGCAACTGTACCTGCGATTTGTTTTATGCCAAATTCACCTCTGTTGCCCTTAAGTCCGGTAATAAATGAATGAATGCTTCTACTTTTTTTCATAGTATGACCTCCTCGATTATTAATTTCTGCAAAGCAATTGTGTGACTAATTTGAACTAGACAACATGTTTTCCAAAGACATTTATCATTTTTTTATTCATGCACATCAGTTTAGGTGATTCCAAAAAAATAACTGGTCAATGGGTGTTTCAAAAAAGCTGATTTACACTTTTTGTACTGCAAAATAATGTTCTTCTGTTTGAAAGCTTTTAAGCTTTCATGATTAGGTTGGAACTATATATTTTGACTAATGAATTTTTTTGAAACACCTTATTGAATAGTATTTTATAATTAAAATACCAATTGAGCTCTAGAGTAAAATTATGCAATCAAATCAACCTAACCAAATAATTTTATTGCACCTATAAACTGGAAGTAATAATAAACCACAATATATGTCAACAAAACCGCTATCAATACAAACTGAGTTCTTTCGTTGCTTGCTTTTCTGTGGTTCAACTCTTCTTCTAACGCCACAACTCTAAGGTCATACAACTCATTTTTAAGATATGCCATTTGTGAAGTATTGTCATATCCCTTAAGTCTGGTCTCAATAATATCACAAAATTTGATTATATATCTAAGAGGTACTCTCTTTTTAAGTTGTTTTAAAGCATATTCTTCCCCATACTCTATATTGTCAAGAAGTACTCCTAATTCATCAGCCATATCCGGATTGGCATTGGGCAGGAAATCTTTTATTACATCCGCAAGATAGATATTTATTGATCTTGAATATTGATAATACACCATACTGTAAAATGCAGGAAAATCCTTTAAAATATTTTTGTTTTTTAGCTCAACTTTCTTTTCCAATTCATCAATGGGGTAAAGCCATCCTAATACAACAAAAATCAAGCATACAAAGCCGAGTATCGACATTATTTTCATTATAACCAACGAGCATATAAGGCCTGCTAAAGAGTATAAAATCTGGTTAAGTCTTATTTCTTCAGGAGTAATTTTTAAATCAAGTCTGCTTATTATAAAACTCAGCTGTTCACGCTTAACCTCGCTAAGAAAAAGTTTGTTGGACATCTTCCTCAAAACAATATCTCTAAAGTACAAATACTTTTCCATTTTCAGCTGTTTCTTTGAAATGGTTAAAAACTCCCTTGAGCGCTTTTTTCTCTTCCCTGACATAGGCTTAAAGGCCGGATAAATCAACATACTTACCAGATATATTATTGCACAAAGACTTAAAAGCTTCGCAAATATAACCACTAATTATCCCCTCCAAACTTGCCTATATCACCCTGAAGAGCCTGACATCTTGCAAATCCAAGACATATTGTTACAATAGCTAAAGTATTTATAAACCTTCCGATATCATTATTCATAAGAAAATCTCTAAGGTCTTTAACTGTCATACTGTACATAATAAATATAACTATCAGACAAGTCTTTATTAAAAAATCCAAATTCATTTTTTTAAAAATCCTGTTTTTCCTCGCATTAATTTCTCTTAATGCAGCATTTTCATCCACAATATCTAAAAATACATCCGCCATTCCTTTTCTCTCGTTATATTCAAAAATAACTGCTTTTTTGGCAAAACCATCAAACTTCGGCCCTAACTGCTTGTTGAGAACTTCCATAGCTCTTCGGAATGAATAACCGTGGTTTTCATAGTTTTCTACAAATTGCACAAAATAAGGTCGGATACTTTTATGGAGATACTCTTCAGATTCCAATACCTTTTTTACTGCAACCAAAACACCTTCTCTTGCTAAAGGACACAATATATCTTCTGCATCCATTATGTATTCTATCTTTGCCGACTTTGTCTGCCTTGACTGCATTGTAAAAAAGGTAACAAACCCAACAAGGATTGATGTTGAAACAAAGGCCGATAGTGTAATATTTTTTAAGAACACAACTACCAGCAGCACCATTATAGCGAAAAGGATGCATATAAACGAGTTAAAACCTTCAAGGGTAAGTGGCAAATTAAAATCAAAAATAAGACTTTCAACTATATTATTGTACTTGGTTATAAGGCTCTCCTTTTGCTTGACTATCTTGCTTTTTCGCACTCTCTTAACATAGGCTCGTGTGTTACGGCTAGCGAGGCCCTCAACCACTCCTATAAAAGCATATTTTATGTAGCTTGCCATCTGTAAATCTAAAATAATATTCAAAGCTACCAGAGCAACAAAACCCAAACCTATACTAAACAGTAAATTCAAATCCATCGGTATTGTAAACCTCCTCTTCATTAGGGTCTACCGGCCGTGTTAGGAATTCAAACTTGCTGCGCTTAATCCCCGACTTAAGCATCTTTTGCTGAAGTGTTTCAGAAATACATCCTACTCTTTTATGCCTGCCTATAATGTTTTTTACCTTGCCTGTTTGTGGGTCGTCTTCTACATCTATACACTCAAATTCATATAATTGGTTAACAATGGGTGAAAGCCCATCAGAACCAACAATTTCAGAAATAGAAGTCACTTTACGGGTTCCATCGGCTAGTTTCTCCTGAAAAACCACAAATTTAACTGCAGAACAGATATTCCTAAGAGCTAGTTCTGCAGGTTCATCCGATTGAATCAGATAAGCAGTCAAAAATCTGTATATCGCCTCTTTATCCCCCTCGGCATGCAGTGTCGTAAAAAAGTAATGCCCCGTTTGAGCAGCACGAAGCGCTGTGGCAAATTCCCCTGGAGACCTAAGCTCCCCTGGACCTATCCAATGGGGAGACTGCCTCATTGCATTTATCAATAGATTCTCCATTGTGGCAGGACTGCTGTCATCATCTTCTGGAACCGATTCATATTGCAAAACATCATTTATTACCTTTTCATTGGGATCATTATTTTTATACCTTAGCAATCTAAGCTCCGAAGGGTTCTCTATTGTTATAATCCTACACAGAGGATCAATCTGCTTTATCAATACTTCATTTAAAGTAGTCTTACCGCTTCCTGTAGGCCCAACTGTCATCCAGGACATGTCTGCTCTTGGGATTAACGATAGTAGCTTAAACATGTTTATGGAAAAGGACTTGTCCCTTATCATCTTATCCGGCGACATGGTGCCTTTTTTAAATTTCCTTATTACAAAGGCAGGGTTTCCATAGGGTGAAATGTCTGCATGGGTTGCATTTACCCTGTATCCATCAATAGTACGGGCATTAACCATAGGTGTTCTAGGTGTCATTCTTACCTTTGAAACACCAATCAGCTTAGCAACAATTCTTTCCATATGCTCTTTATCGGTAA
The DNA here is from genome assembly GCA_023421115.1 of Bacillota bacterium. Taxonomy (GTDB): domain Bacteria; phylum Bacillota; class Clostridia; order Acetivibrionales; family Acetivibrionaceae; genus Acetivibrio. Next base: position 21,949 of record JAEZUI010000182.1, read on the forward strand.
AGCACTTGTCCCACTGCTCAGTTTTCCCGTATTTCTCAACAAAAATTTGGTAGGGACCGTTGGCTCTGATCTCATCTATCTCAGCATCTTCCATTGCATCTGTAATCGGACCGTAATGAGTTATTTCATCTATAAGTGCATTTCTTAATTCACCTAGGTTTTCATATCCCTCAACATCAGGTTTCTGCGTCTCTACATAATCAATAATATATCTCTCGGTCATTTCTCTTTTCTTTTTTGGATCGTCAATTCTCCTGTAAAAATTTGAAGCGACTTTGCTAATATACTGCTGACATTGTTTTAATGATTCTTCAAAAGTCATCATTGTTAATTTATTTTGAGTATTTTCCACCTTGTGGATATATCTTGCTTTTTTCTGAAGTTCGCTGATAGCACTCCTTGTAAGCATAATACAATCCCCCTGTACAAAGTTTTATAAATTCACCTAACCATAAGGTCAACCAATCGCTCCATCGACCTCTGATATCTTTTGTCGAATATAATACTGTCTACAGAGTAAACACGGCCTTCAAGGGCATAGTTTATAACCGACGGAACATAGGGTATTTCCCCAATATACTTCATACCCATTTCAGTTATAATCTGCTTGTCATATTCAAAGCCCTGCACATTATTTAGTATAACGTTTGCAATTTTTGACGAGCTAATGCCGATAGAACCTATAAAACTCAAAAACCTTTGGGTATTCTGAGGGCAGTCTATTCTTTCACTCCACACACAAAACCCGACATTGCAATGCTTGATAGCACCCACACAAAACTCTAAAGGTGGATTATTCGGAACATCAATCAATATTAAATCAAACATTTCCTTTACCGTATTTATAACTCTCTCAATATCCTCAAACTGAAAGTCAAAGTATTCTTCTATAAGATCCATAGGACTTGGAGTTAAGAGATAAAGATTTTTATACTTTGTGTCACTTATTTCTTCCCGAAAATCAATTTTGTCACTTCTTAAAAGCTTTATGAGTCCTCTTCCCTTCGGCATAGCTTCACAGTCTAAAAGTTTATATATGCTTGGATAAAAGACTTTAAAATCCAGTACACAAACATTCCATGCCCTTTTAGCTATTGCCGCTGCAAGATTTGTTATCAATATTGAAGTGTCTGTTGCTTCTCCTGAAGGAAAAAAAGCTATTACATTATCAATAATCTTATTTGTTTCAATTTCGCTATATATCTTATCTCTAGGAGATAGTTTCTCAAGTATTTCCTTGACATCTAATCTTTCTTGCCGCTGCTGATCCATTTTTCTACCTCCTTTTCGATGGTAGGCAACTGTTCTGTAAGATTTATGTTATCCCTTCTGCTAAGTATGGTAAAGGTAAAATCACCATTCAAATTTAACTTGGTATACTTATCCACCTGTTCCGCAGTAGCTTCAAAAACCAAAGATTTGGCCATTATACTCTGTATAAACTCTTTACTTTCCATAGCTTTCTGTTTTTCTGCTTCTCCAAGACTCTTTATTTCCTGTTGATATTCGTAAATAGACTGTCCTTTTGAATTTAACATATCCTTTACAAGTATCCGATCAAAGAGAATTTCAGTTCTATAACTCCTATCACCTGTTAAAGCTGTATTG
>JAEZUI010000238.1 GCA_023421115.1 Bacillota bacterium
ACTCTCAAGTATACTAACATAACTAGAAAAATCATTCAAGAATATCATCTTTGTACTATATTTAGAGTATTTTCATATATCTTAAAGATGTCGTAAAAAGTCGGTTGTAGCCACACGGACGGAATTCAACAATATTCTTAGAGAAATGGATGTTATGTTTCATGAACAATATTTATACTCTCTTTATTTTGTTAATTATTTCAATACTCTTAATGGTATTCTCTTTGGTATTATCTACTTGGCTAACCTTTGGCATTTTGTCACCATATTTTACTCTGTCATATAATGATGTAATCTCCCAGAAGGGTTCATCTAATTGATCAATTTCTTTAGCCTTTTTATAAATTTCTCCTGTACTATAGGACTTTTTTATATCTACTCCTTTTGCACTCATATATTTTAAAATAAGACCATATAAATACTTGACTTTTTCCTTAGGATTTTCAATTTTTTCTACCTGTTTTAATGCCCTACTTATATTTGGAATATCCTTTGGCTTTTTACTCATTTTTGAAATGTCAGAAGGCAAGACCCTCTCAATTCTATCTGTATAATAATGAGTTTTCTCCTCTTTGCACTCAGTTTTTTCAAATAAGTTTATAATTTTTTCAACAAGGCGTTTAAAAGTATTCTTTAAAAAAGGAATCAGTACATGGATAGTTAATACAGTAACTATTTTATAAACAGTAAAAGCAACCAATAGAATTGCTATTATATTGCATACCGTATCAATGATTGGATTCCCACCATTACCTTCATTGTTAAAATAATCTATCTCAGGAGAACTTGGTAAGTCCATTTCTTCGATACTAACAAACTGTTGAAACTTTTCCATTATAGTGCTGAAAAAATTCCACAATACGCTAAGGACTGACCTGAGCAAGCTTACTAATCCCTGTAAGCCAGCTATTAATGCATCTCTAAAATAATAAACCCCTACTATTAATAAAAAAAACACAATTATTTTTTTTGTATTATAACTTCTCATTTTTTCAGGTATTCCAGAAGCTTTATCGAACCTTTTAGAAAAAATACTATCTAGGTTGCTTTGATTTCTTATTACAAGAAGAAAAAAGGCATATATAAATGTGAAAATATAAAATTGATTTTTAAGATGTTTATGTTCTTCAAAATATGTAGAAAAAACTAATGCCAAAAGAAGCATTACTATACCAACATATATTTTAGATCCGCTTATTAAGTAAGTATATTCTTTAAAATACACTCTAATTGTAAGAAAGCAAAGAATTGCTGTTATAAATGCTCCAAATATTGTTGATAAAATTCCATAGGAGAAAAAATATATTATAGAAACTATTATAGGAATTATCAAAAATCCATGTGCTAGTATAATATCTTTTCTAGTATAATTTTCGTGCATAATAAGGCTTACTGCTATAAATGTACTAAAAATAACAACTAAATAAAATAAACCATCCCAAAATTCTTTGTTTTCTTTAAATAAAGAAATTCTCACAATGTTTGTTAGTGGATAAACGCTTAGAAACATAGCTATTATTGACATAATTTTAAGTAGGGTTTCTCTCTTTTTTTCATTCATAAAGATTTTCCTTTCTAAAAGGAATATAAATATCTAAATCTCCAGGTGAATTTTCTTTTTCAACGGTGTTTAATAGCATTATAGAAACATTGTTTTTTTCTGCTTTTATTTTTCTGATGGTATGGCATATTTCTTTTGTCAAATAAGAGGTCAATATTATAACTTCTGTGTTTGAATAGTTTTGACAAATGTCATTAATAAAGAATTCAAAATCCTGAGCCTTTTTTAATTTAAGCCTTGCAAGAATATTTAATAGCTCATTTATATGTTCCTGCCCCGAGAACTCTTTAGTAAGTATTACTTTTTCATCTTCATTAATAATACTTCCATTTGTAGAAAAACTCAAAGGCAGACCCTGCATTAATGCTTTATTAAATATAGTCGCTGCAACCTTTATTCCAAATTCTATAAATTCTTTATTGATAACAGTTTCCGGTTCATTGTCTTGAGACTGAATATTTAAAATAACAGCAGTTCTTAAATTGGTGGTAAAGTCATTCTTTTTTACCATAAGTCTACCTCGGTTCGCTGTTGCCTTCCAATGAATTCGATTTAAAGCATCACCTGCCATATATTCTCTCAGCCCTGAAAACATAAAGGGGTCATCATTTATCCATCTTCTTACAATGGTGTCCCCTATAAAACGGCTTGCCGGTCTAAAGCACTCTTCAAGTATTATTGTTGCTGGATAAACAAGCAAATCAGTTTTAATATCTATAACGGTAGATAAATCTGAAAAGGAACCTAAAAAATCCCCACCAACAAGTGTTATTTTATCAATTTCAAAATATCCTCTTTTACTACATTTTACATTCCATCGTCGTGTAGTTTTCTGATAGCTTTTTAGAAAAAAGTTGCTTGTTACAAAGCGACTTTCCTGTGCTAAAACAGCATCCTTCCCAGCAAAATCAAGCCATTTTGAAGTATATATTTCAGCCTTTATCCAGGAAATGGGAAGAATCTTTTTGTTATATATTATTTCTTCAAGATAAATATTATCTCCTTCAGTAGCTTTATCCACATTAAAATGACACGAATACTCAAGATTGTGAAATAAGAAGAAATTTAATAAAAAGCCTTGAATATAAATTGCAGCTAGAAATATTATAACTACAGCAAGAATCTCCATAAAATTCTCCTTTTAAAAATCTTCCAAAGGTACCTTTATTCTATCTAAAATTCGTAATATGGCAGTTTCTGAAGCTTTTGTTTCCTCTGACATTGCATATCCTTTAACTAATAGTCGATGTGCTAATACAGGTACTGCCATATGTTTTATATCATCAGGAGATACAAAGTCACGTTCTTGAAGGGCTGCATAAGCCTGTGATGCTTTCATAAGTGCAATACAACCTCTAGGGCTTACACCTAAAATTACATTTTCAAACTTCCTTGTTTCTTCAACAATTTCCACAATATAATCTTTCACTATTGCGCCTATTTTTACTTTGCTTAATGTGTTTTGAGCTTCTATTATTTCTTGCTTATTAGTTACACAATCTATAGTTTCAAAAGGGCTTCTTTCTTCAAATATATCTAGCATTTTTCTGCTCTCTTCAATTAAAGGGTAGCCTATTTTTAGTTTAATGAGAAAACGGTCAAGTTGTGCTTCTGGTAGTGGAAAAGTTCCGTGTATTTCAACAGGATTTTGAGTTGCAATAACTAAGAATGGTCTAGAAAGACTTTTGGTTTCGCCATCAACTGTAACCTGTTTTTCTTCCATACACTCTAGTAAACTTGACTGTGTCCTTGGAGTAGCTCTGTTAATTTCATCAGCCAATAAAATATTTGTAAATACAGGGCCTGGCCTAAACTCAAATTCACAATTTTTTTGATTGTAATAATTTATTCCGGTAATATCAGATGGCAAAAGATCTGGAGTAAACTGAATCCTATTAAAATCACAGTCTATAGACTTGGCAAGACATTTTGCCAGCATTGTTTTCCCTACACCAGGAACATCTTCAAGTAAAACATGGCCTGAGGACAAAAGCGAAACCAGTACAAGGTCGATAACATCCTCTTTTCCAACTATTACTTTTGAAATGTTTGCTTTTACCTTTTCGCATAATTGTTTTATATCTGAAATCTCCATTATAAAGACCTCCTTAAATAGTATAAAACACTACTTGTGAAAAACTGGTTAAATCGACTTTAAGGTTTGGAAAATATATTTAAGCATTATTCAAATTATATCATATATTAAGTTGAGTAAACAATGGTAGTATGTTTACTCAAGCTTACATTTTGTTTGAGAAGAAGGGAGAGTTTGCGGCAATTGAGAATATCATAGAAACAGAGCTTTGATTTTGATATAATTGAGCATGAAAGGAACATTAAAATTGTCCCTTTTTAGAATAGGATAATTGAAATTGGATTAGGAGAAATACAAATGAAAATGTTTAAAAAGGTTTATATTGAAATAACAAATGTATGTAATCTAGCCTGTAGTTTTTGTCCTAAGACAATGCGAAACCCCGAGTTTATGAAAATAGAGACCTTTAGAAATATTCTAGAGCAAATAAAACCGTATACCGATTATATATTTTTTCATGTAAAGGGTGAACCGCTCCTTCATCCTGATTTGGACAAATTTTTGGATTTGAGTTTTGATAAAGGCTTTAAAGTAAATATAACTTCAAATGGAACACTTATAAATATAGTGAAAGATAAGATAATCTTAAAACCCGCATTAAGACAAGTTAACTTTTCTTTGCACAGTTTTGAGGGCAAGGATGGATGTAACAATGAATTTGAATACATCAATAATATTCTTTTGTTTACAAGAGAGGCAAGGGAGAAGTCTAATGTTATTATATCTTATAGGCTATGGAATTTAGAACAGGATAATACAGTCAACCTAGAAATGAAAAGAAACCGTGATATTTTGGAGATAATAGAAAAAGAATTTAACCTAAACTATAAAATACAGGAGCAGGTTACCCCACAAAGGGGCATAAAAATCGCCGAAAAGGTTTACTTAAACCAAGATTGTGAATTTAAATGGCCAGACCTAAAAGAGGAAGAAGATAATGGTGTTGGCTTTTGTTATGGACTTAGGGACCAGATCGCCATATTGGTTGACGGAACTGTTGTCCCTTGCTGTCTTGATGGTGAGGGTATTATTAACCTTGGGAATATAAAAACTGTTGACTTTTCCAAGATAATTGAAAGTGATAGGGCAAAAGACATTTTCAATGGTTTTTCAAGAAGGGTCGCAGTTGAAGAGCTATGCAGAAAGTGTGGCTATAGAAAGAAGTTTGGTACAGACAGGCTATAATAGTACAATAACTTAATATTTATCTGAAATTTTTTTATATAAATGAATTAGTGGGAAAATAGTGGAAATAATTCATATTAGAGATGCTAAAAAACACTAGTGATCTTAAAAAGACTTTTATATGAAAACTAAAAAGATAAATGGAGGGTTATTGTGGCTAAGAGTAAGAACAAACTAAGAGTTATTCCCCTTGGTGGATTAGGGGAGATAGGAAAGAATATTACTGTATTTGAGTATGGAGATGACATTTTTATAGTAGACTGCGGTACGGCATTCCCTGATGATGAAATGTTAGGGATAGACCTTGTGTTGCCTGATACGACTTATCTTACAAAAAACAGGGATAGGGTAAGAGGAATTATCATTACTCACGGACATGAAGACCATATCGGTGGATTACCCTATATACTTAAAGAAATCAATGCACCTGTTTTTGGAAGCAGGCTTGCTTTAGGATTGTTGGAGTATAAGTTGGAAGAGCACGGAATACTTTCAAAATGTAACCTTCAGCCTGTAAAGCCGGGACAAACCATTGAATTGGGTGTTTTTAAAGTAGAGTTTATAAAGACAACACACAGTATAGTTGATGCCATGGCCTTGGCTATTTATACTCCCGTCGGAACAATTGTACATACATCGGATTTTAAGGTAGACTACACACCTATTTCCGGTGAACCTATTGATCTTCCTCGTTTTGCAGAGATTGGGAGAGAAGGTGTTTTGCTGCTGATGTGCGATAGCACAAATGTTGAACGTCCGGGTTATACAATGTCAGAAAGGACTGTTGGAGAGACTTTTCACGACTTGTTCCGTAATGCAAACAGCAGAATCCTTATTGCAACTTTTGCTTCTAATGTCCATAGAATTCAACAAATAGTGGATGCGGCAGTTAAATATGACCGAAAGATTGCACTATGCGGCAGAAGTATGGTGAATGTCTGCAACAAGGCGAGGGAACTTGGATATTTGAATATACCCGAGGATACTCTTGTAGATATAGAGTATGCAAAAAAATATGTAGGTGAAAAGCTTGTAATTATTTCTACAGGAAGTCAGGGGGAACCTATGTCTGCACTGTCGAGAATTGCAGCCGGAGATCATAGGCAGGTTGAAATCGTACCTGGTGATATGGTTATAATTTCCGCTACACCTATTCCCGGAAATGAAAAATCTGTATCCTGTGTTGTAAATGAACTGTTTAAAAAGGGTGCAGAGGTAATATATGAATCTCTTGCAGACGTTCATGTTTCAGGACATGCTTGCCAGGAAGAACTTAAACTGATACATAGATTGGTAAATCCACAGTATTTTATGCCTGTTCATGGAGAATATCGCCACCTAAAAAAGCATGCAGATCTTGCACATAGTCTTGGAATGGACGAAGATAGAACTTTGATCATGGAAATTGGCCAAGTACTTGAGATAGACAATTTCGGAGCCCAGATTAATGGAAGGGTTACTTCCGGTAAAGTGCTTGTTGACGGGCTTGGTATTGGAGATGTAGGTAACATAGTATTAAGAGACAGAAAACGCCTGTCTGAAGATGGTATGATAATTGCAGTTGCAACCATTCAAAGGGAAACAAGTGCTGTTATTAATGGGCCGGATGTTTTAACAAGAGGCTTTGTGTATGAAAGGGAATCGGAAGAATTTATGGAGGATGTTAAACAGGTGTGCATGGAAGCAATACAAAAGAGCAGCAACAGAAATTTGACTTCAAAAAAGAATAAAATCAAAGAAACTATAAGAGATTATGTTTATCAAAAAACTAAACGTACGCCTATGGTAATTCCTATAATTGTGGAAATTTGATGGATTGAGGATATTTCTAAAAAGCTATTAGCGTAAGTTTCTGTAAATCAGTTATTTTGAAAACGGCTTAGGGCAAGCATTGACTAAAATATCAATGCTTGCTTTATATAATTATACATCTTTATTTATTGAAATGTTATAATGTAAAGGATATAGAGACTTATACAAAACTACAAACATAGTGAGAGAGAGGATGCAATGATACAATCAAGTTTTGAGAATTATAAATTAAGTAGTGAACTGTTAAAAGCAATAAGTATGTTGAATTATCAAAGTCCTACGAAAGTTCAGGAATTGGTTATACCGGCTGTGCTAGAACAAAAGGATGTAATTGTAAAGTCGCAGACCGGAAGCGGAAAGACTGCAGCCTTTGGTATTCCGATATGCGACCTTTTGGATTGGGAAGAAAACAAACCCCAGGCACTAGTGATTACACCGACAAGGGAGCTTGCCATGCAAGTTAAAGAGGATATTTTTAATTTGGGAAGGTTCAAGAGGATTAAAGTAGTTGAAGTATTTGGGAAATCCTCTTTTTATAACCAGCAAAGGGAGCTGAAACAAAAAAACCACGTTGTGGTCGGAACACCTGGCCGCATAATGGATCATTTGGAAAGAGGAACTTTTGATACATCAAAAATAAAGTATCTTGTAATAGATGAAGCCGATGAAATGCTTAGTATGGGCTTTATAGAGCAAATTGAAAGCATAATTGAGAAACTTCCAAAAGAGCGAACCACCATTTTGCTATCGGCTACAATGCATAAGGACATAGTGGGTTTATGTAATAAATACATGAATAATCCAAAACAAGTAGAAATAGAAGAGGAAAGTAAAGCAATAGACAGAATAACTCAAGAAAGATATAACATAGTGGAAAACGGCAAGTTAGACCTTTTAAGGGACATAACCGTTGTTGAAAACCCAGATAGCTGTATAATTTTTTGTAGTACAAAGATAAAAACTGATGAGCTTTTCGAAGAAATGAAAAAGTTAGAATATACCTGTGAGAAACTCCATGGAGGTATGGACCAAAGTGACAGGTTAAGAGCAATGAAGGATTTTAGGCAGGGGCATTTTAGATATCTTGTAACTACAGATGTTGCAGCTAGGGGAATAGATATAGATGACATTTCACTTGTAATAAATTATGATATTCCGCAAGATAAAGAGAGTTATGTCCACAGGATAGGAAGGACAGGACGTGTAGGCAGAAGTGGCAAAGCAATTACTTTTGTAACACCGGAGGAAAGCAAATATTTAAAAGATATACAGGAGTATATCGGAAAAGAAATAGAATTAAAAGATAGCCCGTATAAGGATACTGTAGCGGGTAAAAAACAAGAATTTTTTGAAAAGATGAAGGCTTTACCGGAAATTAAGCAGAAAAAAGGTGAACAATTAAGCCGTGATATTGTAAAATTACATATCAATGCAGGCAAGAAAACAAAGATGAGAGCAGTTGATATTGTAGGTACAATTTGCAGTATAGAGGGAGTTACATCAGACGATATAGGTGTGATAAATATTGCGGATGTATCGACTTTTGTGGAAATACTTAACAATAAAGGTGAGACAGTTTTTAAGGCCCTTAAGGATAAGCCTGTAAAGGGCAGAGTACGTAAGGTGAAAAGGGTTGAGATATAACAGGCTCGGAGGTCAAAATGAATAAGGACAGTGTGGCAGTTATAACAGGTGCAAATTCAGGCATGGGTAAGGCAACTTCTGTTGAGCTTGCAAAAACAGGAGCAATTGTAGTAATGCTTTGCCGAAATAAGCTCAAGGGAGAAGAGGCTATAAAGGAAGTAAGGGATTTAACCGGCAATTCAAGAGTTGAGTTAATGATTTGTGATCTTGGATCTCTAAAAAGTATTGAGAATTTCTGCGCCGAATTTAAAAATAGATTTCAAAGACTTGACATGTTGATTAATAATGCAGGTGTAGTTCTTCCGGGAAGGCATGAGACTTTTGATGGCTTTGAGCTTCAATTTGGAGTGAACCATTTAGGTCATTTTCTTTTGACCAATAGACTCCTTGATATAATAATTGCAAGTGCACCGGCAAGAATTATAAATGTATCCTCCGGTGCTCATAAAATCGGAAAGATTCATTTTGATGATGTAAACCTTACCAGGAATTATAATGTTTGGCGTGCTTATGCTCAGTCTAAGTTGGCGAACATTTTGTTCACCTATGAGCTTGCAGATAGATTAAAGGATAGAGGGGTAACAGCAAACTGTTTGCATCCCGGGGCAGTAGCAACAGCTATGGGGATTAACAGGGATACAGGTTTTGGGACATTTATTACCCGAATGTTAAAACCTTTTTTTCAGACTCCCGAAAAGGGTGCTCAAACGGCTGTTTACCTTGCAACATCCCCAGATGTGGAAGGTGCTAACGGTAAATACTATTATCAAAAAAGACCTCTGCCCTCATCGAAAAGATCCTATGATAAGGAAATAGGAAAAAGGCTATGGGAATTAAGTGAAAAGATGACTGGTATAAAGAGTTGACTTTACTATAAATCTACTCCTAGCAAAAAGAGCTATAAACAAAAGCAATAAAGGATTAACCAAAATTAAAATTCTAAGAATAGATAGTTGAATTACATTGACCCCATTTAGCTTTTTCTCTATAATTGAATTAATTGGGAGCCAAAGTATAGTACAAGACACAAGTAATAGCAAAATTTTGATTGGAGGGAAAAGTATGAAGAGTAAAAAAGCATTAGCTCTAATTGTCTGTCTGGTAGTATTACTAACCTCTTTGATTACATCAACGGTGGCAGTCAATGCAAGTGCTCCTGAAGGGTGGAGAAACCTACCGGACTTTTATGTGTTCAAAGATAAGGTGGGTGGTTGGTCCGGGTGTGGTGCAGGCGAATTGGAAACCGAAAATGGTAATTTACCTGTTGATACACAAGTAACATATGAAAATTTACCTTCTTTAAGATTTAATATTACAACAAACTTTACATCATGGATGGCAGTAATACTTACATTGGCTGAGTGGTGCTGTCATGATGTTTCTCAGTATGTTCCAAATGGATATTTAGAATTCAATGTAAAGGGTAAAAATGGCGGCGAGCAATTTGCAATTGGTGCAGTAGATCATGTGAGTAGACGTGCATCGGGTGTTGAGAAAACAATAACAAAGCCAATAACCAACTATTGTACTGTTACTACCGAGTGGCAACACGTAAAGATACCTTTAAAGGATATTCTAGATCCTTCACTTGGTATGGATCCATATAATGCAAAGGCTATTGTTCTTGACAAAGTAACTGCGGACCCATTTTGTGTTTGGATAAATCAGCTTAAATTAACTTCACCCGATAAAGAAAAAGCATTTCCAGCTATCAAAGTAAACCAGGTAGGATTTACTGAAGGTTCTGAGAAATACGCCTATGTTTCTGGATTTGAGGATGAGTTTAAGGCTACAGTAGGAACCCAATTCCAAGTAAAGAGGGATTCTGATGATACTGTTGCTTATAGTGGGAAATTGGTCCTCGTTACAGATTATGACGCAGTTGATTCCGGAGAAAAGGTCTTAAAAGCTGTATTTACGGATCTTAAACAACCAGGTGATTATTACATAACGGTTAATGCAGATGGTATAGAAAAGTCTCCAAGCTTTAAAATAGGAAATGACGTTTTTAAACCTCTATTGACCGATGTTGTAAGGTATTTTTATTATCAGCGTTCAGGAATTGATCTTACAGAACAGTATTGTCCGGATCGTCCAAGGAAGGATAAAACACCTCAGGATTTGATTGCTGTCTTTGACTCCAATCCAGCGGTTACAAGAGATGTATCGAAAGGTTGGTTTGATGCCGGAGATCTCGGAAAGTATGTAAATACCGGGTCAGGGACGGTAGTGAATCTATTATGGTCTTACGAAATGTTCCCAGAGGTATATAGTGATAATCAGTTGAATATTCCTGAAAGCGGAAACGGCGTTCCTGATATTCTCGATGAGGCGAGATGGGAACTTGAATGGATTCAAAAAATGCAAGATACTAAAAGTGGTGGTTTTTATGCACGGGTTCAGTCTGACGATGATGGTAATATAACTAAAAGGATTATAAAGGATAAAGAAGGCAATACCACTAACATAAGACCAACAGACGATACTGCATGTGCAGCAGCTGCTTTAGCTTACGCTTCAATAATATATGCCAAATATGATTCAGTGTTTGCCCAAGAGTGTTTAAATGCTGCTAAGAGTGCATGGTTATATCTTGAACAAAATCCCAACAATATTAAGTCTCCAAACGGGCCCTATAATACGGAAGACGATACAGGCAACAGGTTATGGGCTGCAGCAACTTTGTACAGGGCTACAGGTGAAGCAAAGTATAACGATTACTTTGTGGCAAACTATTCAAAGCGTAATGATTTATATGAGAATACCTACGGAGATTGGGTGGGCAACTGGAATTTTGCTTTTTTCTCTTATATGAAAGCTGAGAACCGTAACAGTGATGCTGAGAAATGGTTTGTAAACAAGTTTAATATCTGGGTAAATAACAAAATAGATAGATATAAAAATGGTACTTGGGGTAATACAATTGCAAACGGTAATTATTACTGGGGAAGTAACTCCCAAATACTCGGAATGTCTATGGAAGCTATTATTGGTTCAAAACTTCTTGGACAAAACTCAGATATAATTAATGATATGGCACTTTCGTCTTTTAACTGGATTCTAGGAGCTAATCCTATGAGAAAGAGCTTTGTAACGGGATATGGCGACGATTGTGTTAAAACCGTATTTGCTACATTTAACAATGATCCAAGACCAGGGGTAGCCAAGGGATTTATGCCGTTAGGTCCTAATAAGTATCAAGGAGCAGGACTCTCAATATTCCCTGCTAAGTGTTATTTGGACAGTGCCGATGAATGGACAACAAATGAGCATGCAGTTGGTTCCAATTCAATTTTAGTGTTTATCACTGCATTTGCTAACAGCATAGCTCAAGAAGGACCCACACAAACCACAAACCCAACGCCAACGCCGGTGGTCACACCTTCAGTAATTGTTGCCGGTGACGTTAATGGTGATGGTATCTTTAATTCCATTGATTTTGCAACCTTCAGAAGGATTTTATTAGGTATGCAAGTTGATAAATATCAGTTCTGGGAAATCGCTGCAGATATGAATGGCGATGGAGCTCAAAATGCTTTGGATTTTGCCTTAATGAGAAAGAAGCTTTTAGGGCAGTATTAGTTATATAAACAACGGGGCGTTGAGCCCCGTAGTGTTTGCCTCTTTTACTTCGTTTTAAAGAAGCCGCAAGCTTGATAATTTAAAGAAAAAATGCCGTGGAGGGCATTTTTTTGTGCGCCCATTTTTAGAAAGTAATATTGACAAAAATCAATATCAGATATATAGTATTACTAGATAGGAACACTATATGAAGAGGCGATTAAATGGATATAACTGAACTACTGATACAATTTAACCTTACAAGGCAGGAAGCCTCTATTTATCAGGTTTTACTGTCGGAAGGGTGCCTGAATGGATATGAAGTAGCAAAAATAACAGGTATTTCACGTTCGAATACATACACTTCTTTAGCCGCATTAGTTGAAAAGGGTGGAGCTTTTGTAATAGAGGGTCCAACTACAAGGTATACACCTGTCCCGGTTGAAGAGTTTTGCGGTAATAAAATCAGAAAGCTTAAAGAAGCGAAACAGCAATTGATAACAAGCATTCCTCAGAAAAGAGAAGAGGTAGAAGGTTACATAACAATAAAAGGACAGAATCATATTTTAGATAAAATGAGAAATATGATATCCCAAGCAAGCGAAAGAGTATATATTTCTGCTTCGAGGCAAGTAATAGAAATGGTTTACCATGAAGTCAACGAGGCAATAAAGAGGAAACTTAAAGTGGTTTTGATTACTAATGATTCAATTAGTATAGAAGGTGCAACAGTGTACTTAATGGAAAAATCGGAACAGCAAATAAGGCTCATTGCTGACTCTAACAATGTTTTGACAGGTGATATGGACAGTGGAGAACATTCGAGTTGTCTATACTCAAAAAAGAAAAATCTAATTGATTTGTTAAAAGATTCGCTTAAAAATGAAATTAAATTGATTGAAATTATGAAAGGAAAGAATTAATTATGAAAAATACTTTTGTTAAGTTAGAACAATTGAAGGAAATAGTAAGAGAATACCCTACTCCATTTCATATATATGACGAGAAGGGAATCCGTGAGAATGCGAGAAAGCTAAAAGAGGCTTTTTCTTGGAATAAGGGGTTCAAAGAATATTTTGCTGTTAAGGCAACACCGAATCCCACCATTTTAAAAATTTTGAAAGAAGAAGGCTGTGGAGTTGACTGTTCATCTTACACAGAGCTTTTGATGTCTAAAGCAGTAGGTTTTGAAGGTGATGAGATTATGTTTTCATCTAATGCAACACCTAAAGAAGATTTTGTACTCGCTAAAGATCTAAACTCCATAATTAATCTTGATGATATTACTCATATTGATTTTTTGGAAAAAGCGGCAGGAATTCCTGAGATAATTAGCTGTCGCTATAATCCGGGCGGTGATTTTGTTATTGACAATCAAATAATGGATACACCGAAAGAGGCTAAATATGGTTTTACACGGGAACAGATGACGGAAGGTTATATAAGACTAATGAAAAAAGGTGTAAAGCGTTTTGGAATTCATGCTTTTTTAGCAAGTAATACAGTAGCAAATGAGTATTATCCTGTTCTTGCAAGAATGCTTTTTAAAACGGTAGTTGAACTTAAAGAAGAAACCGGGGCAAATATTGTATTTATAAATCTTTCAGGTGGTGTAGGTATTCCCTACCGTCCTACACAGCAACCGGTAGATATTTATGCAATCGGACAGGAGATAAGGAAGGCCTTTGAGGAAATTTTGGTTCCTGCCGAAATGGGCGATGTAGCTATATGCACAGAATTAGGAAGATTTATGCTTGGGCCATATGGCTGCCTTGTAACTACTGCTATACACGAAAAGCATATCCATAAGGAGTATATAGGTCTTGATGCATGCGCAGCAAACTTGATGCGGCCTGCAATGTACGGGGCATATCACCATATTACCGTAATGGGAAAAGAAAATGAGCCCTGTGACCATAAGTATGATATTACAGGAGGTCTATGTGAGAATAACGACAAGTTCGCAATTGACAGGATGCTGCCTAAAATTGATATTGGAGACTTACTTGTTATTCATGACACCGGTGCACATGGCTTTGCGATGGGCTATAACTACAATGGAAAATTACGCTCCGCTGAATTGCTTCTTAAAGAGGATGGCAATGTTGAAATAATCCGCCGTGCAGAGACTCCAGCCGACTATTTTGCAACTCTAAACTATAATGGACAGTTTAATGATGTTCTATAAGTGTTTTGAAGTAGAATTACTCATGATTAAGAAAACAGGGCAGTCAAAATAAGGTCTAATTTGCTAGCTATTAGAAGCTGCTTATTGTATAATATCGGTACATGAGGTTGATACTCTATGTGCCGATTTTTTGTTTCACCTCTTTCGAACGAAGTGAAAGAGGTAAAATGGAGGGGCTCAATGCCCCGAAGATTTTTTAACAAGGGGACTTATGAATGAATGTTTTGTCAGCTGAAAAAATTTCCAAAAGCTACAGTGAAAAGATATTATTCAATGATATATCTTTTAGTATAAATGACGGAGAAAAGCTTGGTGTGATAGGGGTCAACGGGACAGGCAAATCTACCTTGCTCAAGGTGATTGCAGGGCTTGAAATCACAGATATAGGCAGAATCATATATAGAAACGGTATAAAAATAGAATATTTGGATCAAAATCCAAACTTTGAGGATGGAACAACTGTACTCGAACAGGTATTTAAGGGGAATTCACCCGTAATGAAGCTGCTTCGGGAATATGAATCTATACTTCACAAAGTGAGCGAAAATCCTGAAGACAACTGGCTTGAAAAGGAATTAATTAATTTATCGCAAAGAATGGACAGCATGGAGGCATGGACAATTGAAGCAGAGGCTAAAAGTATCCTTACAAAGCTTGGAATAGTTGATTTTAACGCTGATGTAGGCAAACTATCCGGAGGTCAGCGCAAAAGGGTGGCAATGGCAAGTACTTTGATAACACCCGCGGATTTACTGATTTTAGATGAGCCTACCAACCATATTGACAACGAAACGGTGGCTTGGCTTGAAAAATACCTTGAAAAGCGAAAAGGTGCACTTTTAATGGTGACACATGATAGATACTTTTTAGACAGGGTAGCAAATAGGATCATAGAAATTGATAGCGGAAAACTTTATAGCTACCAGGCAAATTACACAAAATACTTGGAGATGAAGGCTGAGAGAGAGGAAATTGAGGAGGCATCTGAAAGAAAACGCCAGGGACTAATCCGAAATGAATTGAAGTGGATTCGCAGAGGGGCGCAAGCTCGTTCTACCAAACAGAAGGCGCGAATTGAGAGGTTTGAGAAGCTTGTTGAACAACAGGGACTTACGGATAAGGAAAATATCGAAATCCAGGTTGGTTTTTCCCGCCTTGGTAGAAAGATTATTGAGCTTGACAATATAAGTAAAAGTTTTCCTGGGAAGCCTTTAATAAAGGATTTCAGTTATACCCTTCTCAGAGATGACAGAATTGGAATTATCGGTCCTAACGGAAGTGGTAAATCCACACTTATGAAAATTGCAGCTGGAAAGCTTGAGACCGATTCAGGGAATGTTGAAATTGGTGAGACGGTTAAAATAGGTTTCTTTTCTCAGGAAAATGAGGATATGAATGAGAACCTGAGGGTTATTGAATACATCCGGGAACAAGCTGAGTTTTTGACTACGACGGATGGTACAATAAGTGCTTCTCAGATGCTTGAAAGGTTTTTGTTCTCGCCGAGTATGCAGTGGACACCTATTTCAAAGTTGTCGGGAGGAGAAAAAAGGAGGCTGTATCTGCTATACATTTTAATGGGAGCACCTAATATTTTAATGCTGGATGAGCCTACAAATGACTTGGATATTCAGACACTGACGATTTTGGAAAGTTATCTTGATGAATTTCCTGGAGCTGTAATTGTTGTATCCCATGACCGTTATTTTTTGGACAGGGTAGTTGACGGAATATTTGCTTTTGAAGGAAATGGTTTAATCACAAAGTATGTCGGAAACTATAGTAATTACAGTCAATATATAGAAGAGAGTGAAAATACGGCACAAGCTCTAAGTTTAAAACCTTTGAAGGATAAAGTGGGAGAAAAAGCAGAAAATAAAAGAGAAAGAGCTTTAAGATTTTCCTATAAGGAACAAAAGGAATTTGACGAAATTGATGATGTAATTGAAAAGTTAGAACAGGAGATAAAACAGATAGATGATAAGATGAGTGAAGCAACAAGTGATTTTGAACTGCTTCAAAGACTAGTAGAAGAAAAAGAGCAGCTAGAGAAAAGTTTGGAAAATGCTATAGAGCGTTGGACTTATCTGAACGAGTTGGCTCAAGAGATTGAAAAAAGCAAAAAGGAGAACAAAAATGGCTGAATCATTTGAAAATATGGGGTTGAATCCAGCCCTTGTAATTGCAATGAAAAAAGAAAATATTACTATTCCTACTGATATACAGCAAAGGGTTATTCCTGAGGCTATAAAAAACAAAGATATTATTGCACAATCGGAAACAGGATCAGGAAAAACACTTGCATACCTTCTGCCTATGTATGAAAAGCTAAATGCAGAGAATAAAGAAATGCAGGCAATTGTTCTATGTCCAACCCATGAGTTGGCAGTACAGATTATGAGACAAATTGAGCGTCTATCTCAGAATTCAGACATTAAACTTAAGGGTGCAACTATCATAGGTAATGTAAATATAGACAGGCAAATAGAAAAACTCAAAGAGAAGCCTCACATTATTGTAGGCACTCCCGGAAGAATATTGGAACTTATTAAAAAGCGAAAAATATCTGCTCATACCATAAAGACAATTGTTATTGATGAGGCAGACCGCTTAATGGATGATAATAATGTAGAGAATGTAAAAGCGGTTATAAAGAGCACACTTAAAGAGCGTCAGATTATAGCCTGTTCTGCAACCATTCCAAAGTCAGTGGAAACGGGTATTATATCACAAATGAAAGAAGCGCAGGTAATTCGTGTAGAGGAAAGGCTTTCGGTACCGGATACTATTTCTCATGTGTACTTTTTAGCGGAAAAGAGGGACAAGATTGACGTTTTGAGGAAATTAGTAAGAATTTTAGAGCCTCAAAAGGCTATTGTATTTGTAAACAATCAGGGCAATGAAATTGAAATCTTTACCGACAAACTGAAGTTTCACGGGCTAAAGGCAGAGGGCATTCACGGTTCGAGCAGGAAGCTTGAAAGAAAAAAGGCAATGGAGGATTTTAAGTCAGGAAAGATACAGCTTTTGATTGCTTCTGACATTGCTGCAAGGGGGCTTCATATTGAGGGCATTACTCATATATTTAATATTGATATTCCCGAGGATGTAAAGGCTTATGTACATAGAGCCGGTAGAAGTGGTCGAAATGGAAATATAGGCATGACAGTATCCATTGCCACAGAAAGAGAATTGCAATTTATTAAAAAGTATGAGAAAGAATTGAGCATACAAATTGAGCCAAAGAGTATGTATAAGGGTTCTATAGTTGAGGTTAAAAAGCCAAAAAGTCCAAATACAAAGACGTCCACATTTAGATAAACTTAAAGAAAGTGTGTTTATATGAAAATTTTTTTAGCACCTTTACAGGGCATGACAGTGGCAGCTTATAGAAATGCCTTCGCTAGGCACTTCGGAGGTATAGATGAGTTTTACTCTCCCTTTATATCAACCTCTGTAGGCAAAAAAGTGAATAAATTGCTGTTAAAAGACATACTTCCCGAAAACAATGATTCATCGGTTAAGCTTGTTCCGCAAGTTCTTGGAAATGACGGCGCTCAGTTTAAAGCTTTTGCCGATGCTATTTCAAGTCTTGGGTATAGTGAAATAAATTGGAATATAGGTTGCCCCTTTCCTATGATTACAGGTAAGAAAAAGGGTTCAGGTATATTACCATACCCTGATATGATAAAAAAGGTCCTTGATACAGTTTGCTCCGGCAGTTCTTATACAATAACCGTCAAAATGAGGCTTGGTATGGAAGAACCTGAAGAGGGAATGAGGGTGATGGAAGTACTGAATGAATATCCCTTAGCAGGAGTGATAATTCATGCTAGAACAGGAGTGCAGATGTATAAGGGAGATGTGGATCTTGATGCCTTTTATGAACTAGCAACCTTATGCAACCATGAAATAACTTATAATGGCGATATATTCAATTATAGTGATTTTTTGCGTATTAGTGAGAGGTTACCTTTTATCAAAAACTTTATGTTGGGAAGAGGGGCATTAAGAAATCCTTTTCTTCCTTCAGTTATTAAAGGAAATATAGTAGTCCTAGAAAATAAAGTTGGAATAGTAAAAGCGTTTCATGATGAGATCTTTAATTATTACATGAACAGACTTTCTGGAGATAAGCATTTATGTGATAAAATGAAGGAATTTTGGGATTATATGTGCATACATTTTGATCAGAGTGGTAAATTTATAAAAAAAGTAAAAAAATGTAACCGTATATCTGAGTACCTGGAATTGGCTAATCGGATATTTAACTCTGCTTGGATTGATATATAAATAGCTGTTAAATAGTAAAGAAAATAGCTTTTTAGTAATTACAATGAATAGGTTAGGTCATTTCAAAAAAACTATATAATGTTTAAGTCACAAATCCTATTACTGAAGATTGAAAGCTTCTAAACAGAGAAGCATTGTTTTGCTGTACAAAAAGTGTAAATTACATTTTTTGAAATGACGATTGCAAAGTTTTTTTGCAATTACCTTAGTTATTCTTTTATTTTTGTGAATAAGTTAAATGATAAATTGACATAATAAATTATAATAAAATCATTATATATGATTTAAATTATTAGTAAGTTAAGGAGGAATAGCAACAAATGGTTGGAAAAGTAAAATGGTTTAACCCGGAAAAGGGATTTGGTTTTATTGAAAGAGAAGGTGGAGATGACGTATTTGTTCATTTTACTGCAATACAAGCAGAGGGTTATAAATCTCTTGTAGAGGGTCAAATGGTTGAGTTTGACTTGGAAAAAGGACAGAGAGGACCACAAGCAACAAATGTTCGAGTGTCATAATAAAGGCTTTCATTATTTAAGCTAGTACAGTAAATAAAAATATGAAAGCGTATGGAAAAAGTTAGTAAGTTAGCTTGCTTAATTTTAAATATTGTGATAAAATTATATATGTAGTCACTATATATTAATAGGATTATTTTTCTGAACCCTACTCTCTTTAGTTTTTTGGAGTTAGAAGTTAAGAATTATATGATCCAAATAAATTAAGGAGGTATATAGATATGGCAGATAAAGTTTTAACTTGCAAAGATTGTAACGCAGAATTTGTTTTTAATGAAAGTGAACAGGCTTTCTACAAAGAGAAGGGTTTCGATAACGAACCTCAAAGATGTCCTGATTGTAGAAGAGCTAGGAAACAACAAAGGAATAATAACAGAGGCGGCGGAGGCGGCGGAAGAGGCGGCTTCGGTGGCGGTAACAGATGGTAAAAAATTAGGAGAGCAAATGCTCTCCTTTAATTTTGCTTTTTTTTAACAATACCACTTCCAAAAATAAACAAGTTAATAATAAAGGTGATTTCAAAAAACTTTGCAATCGCCATTTCAAAAATCTTATTTATTTGGCTTTATGACTTTAATACTGTATAGATTATTTTTTGAAATGACTAAAACATTATCAAGTATAGCTATTTAACAATATCTGATAACCTTCAAATAAAATAAAAATGGTACTTTTTAAAAATGCATTTTTGTTATATAATATAGACATAAATATAGAAAAGAGAAAAATTTTCAACAGTAGCATGAAATTGTTGTATGTTGTTTTAGGGGAGAAGTTGTATGTCAAAAGTAAAGAAAGTCTATGTCAATACTAATGAGAAAATGTGCCAATACAGGTTAAATCAGGAAGCTTACGACCTGATTAGCGAAGTTGATAAACAGTACAAAAGAATTGCAGTTGTATGTATAGGTACAGACCGTTCTACCGGTGACAGCTTTGGACCATTGGTCGGGTTTATGTTGTCTAAATACAGGATATATGATTTTGATGTTTACGGAACAATTGTGGATCCTGTACATGCTATGAACCTTTCAGAGACAGTGGAAAAAATTGATACTGAAAATACCCTTGTTATTGCTGTTGATGCATCTATTGGACGAATTGACCATATAGCTCATATTGGGTTGAGTAATGGATCAATTAAACCTGGAAGTGGAGTGGGTAAAGACTTACCGGCAGTAGGTGATGTTTCGTTTTCCGGAGTTGTGACAATGGGAGGAATCATGCCCCAAGTTATGCTTCAAAATACAAGTCTTGGGTTGGTTTACAAAATGGCTGAAATCACAGCTAATTCAATTAAACATGTACTCTATAAGCAACAGTTAGAACCATACAAGACTAAAAAAGTCAGTGCTTTTGTAGCTATATAACATAATTATATATTAAGACAAAAAAAGGAGTAACCAGACTCCTTTTTTTATGCCTAAAAATCATTTGAATAAATACATTATAGAACAAAGAGTGTTGCTGTACAAATAAACTTATAATCCTATTATGTTGCTGGTAGCGTAGTATTTTGTGCGATGAGAAACTTTATTTTATGACCTTGCTCGGCATACATTTTCTCATGTTCGGTTACTATATTTTTATCAAAATTACTTCCATGCAGGTCTTCTGTTATAAAGCTGATCTTGAAATCACAGTGCTCAAAATATTTAACCGAAGCATTAAATAAAATATCGTCATCAGTCTTAAACCAAATCTGCCCGAGTGGAGCTAAAAATGTTTTATACTGGTTTAGCTGATTGGGATGGGTAAGCCTTCTAGTACCAAGCGTATTTTTGTGCCATGGATTACAAAAATTTATAAATATTCTATTAACAACATCCTTTTCATCTAATATTTTGTGTATTATCATTATTTCGTGGGCCATAAGGCGAATATTGTTTGTGTTTAGATTATTACAAGCATATTCTCTTTGTATTTTTTCCTTTGCAAGAATCAAAACTTCGTCTTTTATATCTATGGCAATAAAGTTTTTGTCAGGGTTAGAAGAGGCAAGTTTGGATATGAATCCTCCTTTTCCGCACCCTAATTCCATCCAAATTTCATTTGCATTCTCAAATACGTTTTGCCATTTGCCTATATAATCCGTCGGATTTGATACAAAAAATTCGCAAGCTTCAAGTTCAGGCCTTGCCCACGGTTTCTTTCTTAATCGCATTTTATACCTCACTTAATTAATGAATGATGTACTATCAACATACTTCAGCGTAAGCTACAATCAAAGTTGTAGATTCCGCTGCAGCAAACAGAAGAATAATATCTTCTCAAAAAGTATCTTATGATGCTTACGCTATAAAACTTTCAGTATAAAAATCTGCTAAATAAACAAGCTTTTTGAGAAGAATTGTATACCTGTCTTTTTACAAATAGCATATTTAATTTATTTTAAAATGATTTTCTTGAAAATGCAACTGCATGTTTTGTGGAACATTGTGGAAAATATTTCTTATTAATTTCTGAGTAAAGTAGAATTAAGATGTAATTATTTCATTTATGTAATATAATATTATTATGTAGGGGTGTTAAATATATGGATAAGAAGCGTGAAAAAGAAATAATGGACCAGCTGTTTGATGAAATGAAACAGGGTGATATTAGAACATATAGCGAAATGCAACAGAGAAAGAGTGAGCTGATGAATAAAAGTGCAAGTTCAAAAACTGCTGCGGATGTAAAAAGTGTTCAAAAACTGGTACCTAAAATTATGCTTTTTGCAGTTGCTTTTGTTTTAGTGTTATTTGCAATTCATTTCTTCAGCGATATAAGAATGCCTGCAACACAAACTACCTATAATGGTCTTAGTGCAGAAAATGATCCCATTCAGACAGACACGTCAGCAAAGAGTTTTTCTGTTACCACGCTGTGGAAAAAGTGGTACCTCACACCCATGGCCGATTACAAGATTGTTGCAAAGGTTAAAAGTAAACATAAAATATTCTTTTTTCAAGATGATGCTGCCCAATTAGGTAGATATGATTTAGCGTTAGCATGGGGTGAGCTTATTGATTCTGAGTATGATAAGTATATTAAGTACTATCAGTCGGGAAGGAAGTATACTTTTAACTGTTCTGCAGATTGTCCATTAAGCGTGAGCTACATATCAAATCATTCTGCAAATACTCATATAATTGCAGCAAACAACAAGGTGTTGAGAGGTTTAAGCAACATTAAGAAAAATGATATTGTATATATGGAAGGGCATTTAGTGAATGTCTTCAGAGAAGGAAAAGTAGGATATAATACATGGGATACCAGCTTAGCTAGAAATGATAACTCTTCTGATGGAGGTTGTGAAGTATTTTATGTAAAAAAGCTTCAAGTTGGCAAAAAAACTTATGAATAATAATCAGCGTATAGCTAATGAAATTAAAGAGTGCTGGTTTGTAACAGATAAGATATCAATTATTCATAAAGACATTCATAGTATTTCTGATTTGGTAGATATCTTAGAGGCAGATTGTTCTGTTTTTTATTAATTGAGGTAAAATGTCGGAGGATAATAGTTATGAAATTCAACTTAAAGTATTTGGCTGCCTTTTTAATTTTGTTTATTACTGAAGTTTTTATTGCTCTTTTTGTAAAGGATAAGATTATACGGCCTTTTATTGGAGATGTTTTGGTGGTTATATTAATGTATACTTTCATTAGAGGTATATCGGGTAAGCCTATAAAAGGTCTTCCAATATACTTATTTTTGTTTGCTGTTGTGGTGGAAATAACTCAGTACTTTCATCTAGTAGACAAGTTGGGGTTGAGGAACAATAAGTTTATGTCTACCATTATGGGGATTTCCTTTGATATAAGAGATGTTTTGTGCTATTTTATCGGAACTGTCATTTTGATTGTATGGGAGAAAATTTGTAACTTGCAACCCAACAAATCTTAAGGTTGTTTTAACAATGAAGTTGATTACTAAAAGTACATCTTTAATTAACATAATCGCATAATTCTGAATACTATTAAGTAGGAGACTTATGAAGCAGGGCAATTAAGTTTTGCTATGCTTAAAGCGTAGGTAGGCTTTTATGGGGTGTTAGGGATGTACGAAGCTATGAGACTATCAAAAATCTTTGAGGAGGCAGAACGTATTCCTTTCGATGACTCTTCTAAAATTGTCCTAATGAGTGACTGCCATAGAGGAGATGGAAGCTGGGCAGATAGTTTTTCTAAAAATCAAAACATTTACTATGCTGCTTTAAACTACTACTTTAATATGAATTACACATACATAGAATTAGGCGACGGAGACGAACTGTGGGAAACTAATGATCTTTCCGAAATAATGAACCAACACAGTGATGTCTTTTTTTTGCTATCTAAATTTATTAGGCAAAGCAGAATTTATTTTATTATTGGAAATCACGATATAGTAAAGAAAAATAAAGGCTTCGCTAGAAATATTAAATATCGATATATGGATGAGAGAGAGAAAGTCAGTATTTCATTGTTTGAAAATATAAAGTTTCATGAAAGTTTGGTTTTAAAGCATACTGTTACAGGTATAGAGATTTTTCTGGTACATGGACATCAGGTAACCCTTATGAATGATAGATTTTGGCGGCTGAGCAGATTTTTAGTAAGATATTTGTGGAGACCTCTTGAATTGTTAGGAGTAAATGACCCGACTAGTGCAGCAAAGAATTACGGGAGTAAAGCATCGGTAGAAGCTAAATTGATTAATTGGGTAAAAAAAGAAAAACACATGCTTATTGCAGGACACACTCACAGACCGGCATTTCCTGAAGCTGGAGATTGGCCTTACTTTAATGATGGCAGTTGTATTCATCCATATGGAATAACATCTATAGAAATTGAAGGTGGAAATATAACACTTGCCGAGTGGAGCATAAAGACAAGAAAGGACGGAACATTATTTGTAGATAGGGGAATAATTGCAGGCCCGGAAAGATTGGTAAATTATTTTAATGACAGAGAATTGTGAAGAGTTAAAAACTTGTTTGATATATTTCGTAAAATGGCATAGAATTGTTTTGAGGAAGTTTTAGTAGAGTAAAACAATAAATATAATATTGAATATAAGGAGATGGCAAACTATATGAAAATAGGTATTATTGTTCATTCGAAGACTGGGAATACATTGTCGGTTGCGCAAAAGATCAAACAGGAACTTCTTAATGCCGGACACTCTGTCAACCTTGAACAGGTTACGGCTGTTGACGAAGATGCAGCGGCCCAAGGAAAGGTTCAACTCGAAAATATTCCCGATGTTAGTAACTATGATGCCGTTATATTTGGTGCTCCGGTTCATGCTTTCTCTCTTTCTAACGCTATGAAAGAATACTTTTCAAAGACAGCTTCACTAAGTGGGAAAAAGGTCAGTTGCTTTGTTACGCAACAGTTTCCTTATGCTTGGATGGGAGGAAATCGTGCAGTTGGTCAAATGAGAAAAGCATGTGAAACAAAAGGGACTAGTGTCTTAGCAACAGGTATTGCAAATTGGTCTCACAAACAACGCGAAACCAAGATTTCCGATATGGTTAGAAAATTGACTGTTAACCTGTAAAGGTTTTACAAACGCTGCTTAACATATTGAGAATACAACGCATATGATATTATGAGATATCTAACAGTGCGGAGGATTTCAATATGTATAATTCCATGTATAGAGCAGGTATGCTTTATCCGAATGTTGTTGTAGCATTCGTAAGAGGTGATGTGAATGGCGACAAGGTGACAGACAATGTATATTTGACAGGTACAAGAACTCCCACTAGCCCGTTCGTTCAAAATATTACACTCTTAATACAGGATGGGAGAACAGGAGTGACTACAGCAGTACCGCTTAAGGAAAATGCAGGATATGATCCAAACCTGCTTTTAACTGACTTTACCGGTGATGGTGTAAAAGATATACAGATTGGTATTGCATCGGGCGGAAGTGGTGGTACTATGTATTATTACATCTACTCATTCATAAACAATATACCCCGTCTGATGTTTGATTTTAACTTGTATAACGAACTTTTTAAGTATGAGGTTACTTATAAAGATGACTATAAGGTTGAGTTTATAAGCAGGCTGAACAATCAAAGGTATATTATTGATCTGTCTTATAAGGGGATTGAGTATTTGAACGAGATATATGACAAAAACGGTAAATTGAAGGAACCAATTGAGGGCTTTGTAAATCCAATAAGCGGTTTGTACCCAATAGATTTTGATTCGAACGGTGTATATGAATTGCTTGCCTATCAAAAAATAGCCGGAAGATATAATGCTGATGCCATAGGATATGTGCAAAACACTTTAAAATGGAATGGCACATTGTTTATTTTAAGTAATCAGAACGTGGCGATTTTTGGTACACAAGACTAAGAGAAATACAATGTGTAAATTATTGGTTTGATAAGCATTGATAATTGCATCAAAATATATTGTAAAACAGTGAGTTAAATTTCATAAACCCAAATTACAAAATATTTTGAAGTTACCTACTGCCGCTTAAAAAACTATTCCCATTGCTAAAACCGTTAATATAGCTCCAAGAGCTACAAGCACCAGGCTTTTTCCCATATAAGCAAGAATTAAAGCGACAACAGTACCAAATAGAGCTGTTTTATAGTTGCCGGTAGAATTTATAATATCCGGAAAAGTTAGCGCTCCTAAAACTGCATAAGGAACGTACTGCAAGAAGGATTTTATATATTTTGACTTTATCTCTTTTCTAAAAATAGATATTGGCAGTACTCTCGGTATATAAGTAACAAGAGCCATTAATAATACTGCGATTAAGGTATATGACATATTCCTACTCCTTTTTCTCGTCTTCTATAGGCCATAAGGCAGCTCCTATTCCGGCACCTAAAATAGTAGCAGCAATAACTCTAAATCCGCTTGATATAAAACCGAACAATGGAATGTATTTTAGCAACACATTTATTCCTATTGAAACAAGTATAATCATTAAAATTGATTTGGATTTTCTTGCCGGTGGCATAATAATTGCAATGAACATAGCATATAGAGCTATTCCCATTGCACTGCTAATGGATTCCGGCAGTGCAGAACAGGTCAAAGCACCTAAAGCTGTACCTAAACTCCAGCCAACTATGGGCCCTGTAATCAGTCCTATCATATAATGATAGGATAACTTTCCCTTTTCTACCGATGCTATTGAAAAAGTTTCGTCGGTTATTCCAAAACCAAAGATTAGTCTTTGGAGCAGGGAAATATCTGGATTTATCTTTTGGGACAACGAAAGGGACATCAACATGTACCGTATATTAATGACAAAAGTAGTCAAAGTGATTTCAAAAAATCCTGCACTCTCTATAATAAGATTTGTACCCGCAAATTGTCCTGCACTAGTTAGATTTGTCAAAGAAATAAACACTGCCATTAAGGGAGAGATACCACCGTTTACAGCCATCAAGCCGAAGGTGAATGAAACAGGTATATATCCTAATGCAATTGGAAAGCCCCTTTTAAAACCATAAACAAATTCCTTTTTGTTAGGTAAATACGTGTCCATGTACTAAATACGTCCCCCCTTCAAAATCAATCCAAACAAACACATATATTTATATACACTCCATTACTAATAATAAGCTTACAGTTTTTACGCATGTAGAATATTATAATACGAATTAATAAAATTAGCTATATGTTTCTTTGAGCAAAGAAGTTTATAAAAGTCCTAGAAATACCTATAATATATAAAATTCTATATTAATAAAGCTATAACAATAAATCAGCCAAAAACAAACCCAATTAAAGTAATAACTTGTTTTAGTGTCAAATGACGCAATTACTAGACCTGAGCATTAGAAGCTGTTGCTGAAAGCTTGATGATTTGAAGCAAAAATGCCACGGATGGCATTTTTAGCGTCTCGCGACACGATGTCGCATAGACGCGTGCGAAAATTATCAAGCTGAGGCTACAGCTTCTATGCGAAGGTCTTGTAATGGAGTCGTTTGACACTAAAACAATAGGTACTCCCCTTCATACAGGCTCCAAAATTACAGCCCCCACTAATTTGAACCGTCAATTCAAGTTTATTTTTAATTCAAAATCAAAGCGAATTCCCTTGAAAGATATTTCAACACACCAGTGCTATAAAAACAAAAAACAGCCATCCCCATTTATAAGGAATAGCTGCTTTTTAT